>NZ_JASGBV010000006.1:0-62851 GCF_030053245.1 Stenotrophomonas sp. RS-48 | reverse complement strand
CGGGGGTCAGATCCGTTCCGCCAGTTCGCAGGAAACTGTCGAAGGCGGGGTGGGTCCGGTTGCGGGAGTGGCCGCGGCATGGATGCCGCGGCCAAGCCCCCAGGGGCGGGTTTACGGCGTCTCCCGCAACCGGACCCACCCCGTCCTGCCCAGGTAAACCCGCTTCAGCTGTTGCTGTTGCCGTGTTCCCGCCCGTCGCGGGTGCAGGGCGCAGCCCTGCCGCACACCTATCCCCCGGCCATTGCCTGCCACCACTGCGACAGCAACTCCGGCCTGCGCAGGCGCTCGCGCCACCAGCGCAATGCCGCGCCATCCTCACCGGTCCGCCAGGCCAACCAGAAGGTCTCCTCCGGCTTGTGTTCCTCGACCTCACGGATCACCAGTTCGCCTCGTGCCACCGCCGCGCGCGCGCACGGCTCGGGCAGAAAGCCGAAGCCCACGCCCTCGCATTGCAGTTTCAGCTTGCTGGCCATGTCGGGCACTGTCAGCATCTCCTGCCCCATCAGCAGGCCAACCGTACGGGGCAGCAGGCGCCGCGCCGAATCGGACACCGCGATCGCACAGTGCTCGACCAGCTGCTCACGTCCCAGCACGCCCGGCACTGCCGCCAACGGATGATCCGGGGCAACCGCGAACACGAACTCGACCGTACCCAGTGGCTCGACCACGTAGCCACCACCGCTCGGCCCCTCGCCCGGCGCGCCCACCAGCAGATCGGCACGCCGGTCCAGCAGCGCCTCCCAGGTGCCGGACAGCGCCTCGCCGATCAAGCGCAGGCGGGTCGGCGCCTCAGCGCCGCGAAATGCGGCGATGTCCGGACCCAGCAGCCAGGTGGGAAACACCGAATCCACTGCCAGGGTCAGTTCGGTTTCCCAGCCGGAGGCCACCCGGCGCACCCGCAGTTCCAGTTCGCGGGCCGCACGGAGCAGATGCCGGCCCTCATCCAGCAGCGCGCGACCGGCCTCGGTCGGCTCCGCACGCGGGCCCACCCGGTCGAACAGCTGCACGCCAAGATCCTCTTCCAGCTTGGCCACGGTGTAGGAAATGGTGGACGGCACCTTGTGCAGGGCCTTGCCGGCACCCGCAAACGAACCGCGGCGATCGATGGCGTCCAGGATCTGCAGGGCTTCGAGGCTGAGCTTGAGCATTCGAATTTTTCGATGATGGCTTTCAAAACTATCCGTTTTTCAAAGCACCGGCGCAAGCGGATACTTCTCTCCAACAGGGAAACACGGCGATCAATGCCCTGCCCCGCCCCATCGAAAACATCGAACAAGGAGATATCCCATGCTGCAGATCCGCAAGAGTGCTACCCGTGGCCTGGCCGAACATGGCTGGCTGTCCTCGCGCCACACCTTCTCGTTCGCCAACTACTACGATCCGCGCTATGTCAGCTTCGGTCCGCTGCGGGTGATCAACGAGGACAAGGTGATCGGCGGCCAGGGCTTCGGCACCCACAGCCACAGCAACATGGAGATCGTCTCCTACGTGCTGGGCGGCGCACTGGAACACAAGGACTCGATGGGCACCGGTTCGGTACTGCGCTACGGCGATGTGCAGCGCATGAGCGCCGGCAGCGGCGTCAGCCACAGCGAGTTCAACCACTCGGCCACCGAACCCGTGCATTTCCTGCAGATCTGGATCTTCCCGGACACGGAGAACATCACCCCGTCGTATGAGGAAACCCACTTCACGCCGGACAGCAAGCGCAACCAGCTGCGCCTGATCGCCTCGCCCGACGGTGCAGATGGTTCGCTGCGCATCCACCAGGATGCCCGCATCTTCGCCACCCTGCTCGACGGCAGCCACAAGCTGCACCACGCCCTGGGCAGCGGACGCGGTGCCTATGTGCAGGTCGCCCGTGGCCAGCTGCAGGTCAACGGCATCACCCTGGAAGCCGGTGATGCGCTGCAGATCAGCGACGAAGCGCAGCTGACGCTGGAGAACGGCAACGACGCCGAAGTGCTGGTGTTCGACCTGCCGCTGTGAAGTCACGCCCGCGGTGCCGACCGGTACCGCGGGCGACCTCTGGCCTCAACCGCCGACGGCGGCGCAGGCCTCCAGAATCAACGCAGTCACCTCGGCCGGTTTCGACGCCAGCGAGGCATGGCTCGCATCCAGTTGCAGAAGACGCCGGGGCTGGATCCGATCGGCCATCATCGCCTGGTTCTGGGGCGCAATCATCCGGTCCTGGCGCGACAGCTGGTACCAGCTCGGCCTGTGCTTCCACGCCGGATCGGTGATCGCGTCACCAAACGTGCTCGCCAGCGGCGCCTTCTGGGTCACCGCCATCACCCGGCCCTCGTCGGCGGTGAGGTCCTGGCAGAAGCTCTCGTGGAATCTGTCCGCGCGCAGCCACAGATAGCCGTCGCTGTCCGGGGCAAGGTTCGCTGCCGCCTCGGGCAGGTGTTGCTGGGTAATGCCACCCGCACTCTCGCCCTCGTCGGGTGCGAATGCGGCGATGTAGACCAGGCCCTTGACGTTGGCCTCCCTGCCCGCCTGGGTGATCACTGCACCACCGTAGGAGTGGCCGACCAGCAGGACGGGGCCATCGATCTGGCGGATCATCTTCTGCGTGCGGCTGGCATCATCGGCCAGCGAGGTAAGGGGTAGTTCGACCGCCTGCACGCGGTCATGGCCGTTGCGATGCAGTTCCAGAATGACCTTGGCCCAGTGTGCGGCCCCGCCCCAGAAACCATGGACGAGGAGGATGGTCGGCGCAGTACTCATGGATGGATCTCCGGCAGCGGCCAGGCGGAATGCCGACCGTGAGCCCACTGTCGCCGCGCAGCGTTAAACAGCAGTGACGCCCTTGGCGCGCTGCAATCGTATGCATGTCGGCCCCCCTCCGGTGGCACTTGCCGAATGCCCATGAAATCGCTTCCATGTCGGTTCACTGGAGCTTCCTACCGCGCATGACGCCTTCTTCCCCACGTGCCCAGCAGCACGCCACCCGCGCCGCCTTCTTCATTCCCGGTTTCGCCACCGCCGCGTGGGCACCGATGGTGCCCTTCGCCAAGGCCCAGGCAGGGCTGTCCGACGCCGGTCTGGGCGCCGTGCTGCTGTGCCTCGGGCTGGGCTCGCTGCTGGCCATGCCGCTGGCCGGTGCGCTGACCGGTCGCTTCGGCTGCCGTCGGCTGCTGGTGGTCACCTGTGCACTCGTGCTGCTGGCACTGCCGCTGCTGGCGGTGCCGCCTTCGCCCTTCGTGCTCGGTGCGGCCCTGTTCGTGTTCGGCGCGGGCGTGGGTGCGATGGACTGCACGATGAACATGCAGTGGCCGTCGAACGCGAAGCCGGCCGGGTGATGATGTCCGGCTTCCACGCCTTCTACAGCATCGGTGGCTTTGTCGGCGCCGGCTGCATGACCGGTCTGCTGATCCTGGGCACACCGCTCTGGCTGGCCGCGCTGCTCGCGGCGGCGGCACTGCTGCTGGTAGCTGTGCTGTCGGCACCGCACTGGCGTCCGCAACGGATCCTGCACGAAGGCCCCTTGCTGGCACTGCCACATGGCGTGGTGCTGTTCATCGGCGTGCTGGCATTCGTGGTGTTTCTCGCCGAAGGCTCGATGCTGGACTGGAGCGCCGTGTTCCTGGCCGAGGTACGGCAGGTGCCTCGCGACCAGGCCGGCGCGGGCTTCGCGGTGTTCACTCTGGCGATGACAGCCATGCGCCTGTTCGGCGATGGCATCGTCGAGCGTCTCGGCCGCACCCGCACCCTTGTCATCGGCGGCATCACCGCTGCGGCCGGCTTTGCCGTGGCCACCCTGGTGCCATCGTTGCCGGTTGCCCTTGCGGGCCATGCGCTGGTCGGCCTGGGCTGCGCCAACATCGTGCCGGCACTGTTCTCGATGGCTGGACAGCAGCGCGCGATGCCCGAGAACATCGCCATCACGGCTGTCACCACACTGGGCTATGCCGGCATTCTCGCCGGCCCGGCCGCGATCGGCGCACTGGCCCATGCCAGCAGCCTGGGCTTCGCGTTCCTCTGCGTGGCGGCACTGCTGATCGGTGTCGCGCTGTCGGCGCCCGCACTGGCGCGCCGGCTGTCCTGACGATGCATCAACCGCGTGCCGGCTCCGCTGCCGGCACATCGTGCACCAGCCACTCGGCCTGTGCCGGCAGCTGCGGCGCCGGGCAGGTGGACGGGGGGTGCCGTTCGTCGCGCGCCATCCAGTCGTCGACCACACCGGCCAACAGATCCAGCCGCAGCGGCAGGGTGATATGGTCCTCGCCGCGCATCTCGATGTAGTGCGCCCGCGGGTTGGCCTGCGCGAGTTCGCGCCCCTGGCTCACAGGAATGTGCTGGTCGCCCTGCCCGTGCAGCAGCAGCACACAGGCGCGCGTGTCGGCCAGCGCACGGGCCACATCCACATGGTCAAGATCGACATCGATGCGGCGGCTGGCCGCAGCAATCACCTGGTCGATGTCCTGTCCGCCATAGCGCCACCGCGCATATGAGGCCACGGCCTGTGCTTTCCACCCTTCCGGCTGCAGCGCCATCAGGTGCGGAATCATCGTGCGGATGGCTACGCCGGCATTGGCGAACGACTCCATCGCGACGACGCCGGCAACCTGGTCACCGAGCTTTTCAGCGGTGAACACCGCCGTCGCCGCGCCATAGGACACGCCGAACAGATACAGGGGCCCGGTGACTTCGCCGCGTGCGCGCAGCTCAGCGATCACATCGACCACGTCGTCCGATTCGTAGGTGCCATAGCCGGAGGGTCCAGCCCCGGACTGACCGTGGTTGCGCAGGTCGAGCGTGACCACGCGATAGCCCGATCCGGCCAGCTGCAATGACCACGGCAGCATCGAATCGCCGTTCATCATCCAGCCGTGCAGGAGCACCACGGTGCCACGCGGCGCCTGTGCCCGGAACGGCTGCGGCACCGACAGGCTGAGTCCGGTGTCCAGCGGCAGGCCATTCTCATGCCGCTGCGGCAGATAGCGATAGCGGGCGCCGTAGTCGCCCGGATCGAACACGCGCCAGAAGATCGGCACGCCATCACGGCCCGGCGCGAAACCATGGCGATTGGGAATCCCGGCAATGGCCGCAGCGATGCGCGGCTGGTCAAGCAGCGTCGACACGCCGCCCGGCGCGACCAGGCGGTCGGCGAGCGAGGTGGATGCGGCATTCATCGAGGAAGAGCATGCAGCCAGCCACAGGCCGGCGCACGCCAGCAACAGCAGCAGCAGCAGCAGGCGCTTCATGGGCGATCAGGGAAGAAATGCGACAGCGTGGCAGCCTAGCGGGCACCGCGCTTGCCATCTATCGCGGTTCGATGACGGCTTGATGACAGCGCAGCATCGATTCAGCTTGGTGCAGGGCGCCTCCCGCGCCGCGGGTGCAATGAAGGCTGCATCTGCACGTCACCGTCACGTCACTGCCGCTGCCGACACTCCGGGGCTTCCCCCACTCGTGAAGGTCCGGTTTCGATGCCAACGCATGCGCGTATTCCCCGTATCTCGTTGCTTGCCCTGCTGATCGCGCCCACACTGGACGCCCTCGCCGAAGCACCGCAGGGAGAGGGTGACACGACACGTCGCAGTGACGCCCGCACGCTGGACCAGGTCCAGGTGATCGGCCAGGCAACCAGTTACGCCAAGACTGCGGTGCGCACGGAAACACTCAACCGGCAGCTGGTGATGAGCAGCGTCAACGACGCGCTCAACGAAGTGCCCGGCGTGGTCGTCAGCGAGGCCGATGCCACCGGTTCGTCGGTGTGGGGCACGCAGATCAGCATGCGCGGCTTCGTCACCAACCGCGATACGCAGCAGATCGGCACCACCATTGATGGCCTGCCCAATGGTGGCTCGGGCTACGGCGGTGGCTCCCTGGCCAATCGCTACATCGACACCCTGGACCTGGAAACGGTGGAGGTCAGCCAGGGCACGGCTGACATCTCCTCGCGCTCGAACGAGGCGCTGGGCGGCACCCTGAACTTCCTCACCGGCGATCCGCTGCAGGACAGCCGGCTGCGCTTCGTCGTCGGTGCCGGTGACAATGAAGCGCGCAAGTACTACGTGCGCTATGACACCGGCGTGCTTGGCGGCCACACACGTGCTTGGGTCAGTGCATCCTCGGCGCGCGTGCACGATTGGATCGACGGCAGCGGCCGCACCCGCAACGACCATATCGCCGGCAAGTTCGTCACCGAACTGGACCGCTGGACACTCACCGGCTATCTGTCCTACAACGATGCCGACGAACCGGAGTACACCAGCGTTTCGCCACAGGGCTTCGCCACCAATCCGGACCGCGACAACCTGGTCGGCACCCTGACCGGCATTCCCTATCTGGACCAGAACTTCCGTTCCGGTTCCCGTGCCCTGCGCGAGAACACCTTCGGTTACCTGCGCGCGGCCTTTGACGGTGGCAACGGCTTCAAGGCCTCGATGGCGGCCTACGGTCATCGCATGCAGGGTCGCGGCGACTGGCTGCCGCCGTACCTGGCGCAGGTCAGCGACGATGGCAGCGGTCGCCCCGAGTCGGAGTACACCGGCGGCAGCACCGTGTACGGCGGCAGCAACCGGGGCCAGATCTACTTCGTCAATCCGGATGGCAGCGCCGCCCAGCGTCTGGCCACCTGCACGCCGCGGCTGGGCTTCACGGCCGAGTATGATCCGGGCTGCTACGCCGGAAATGTGCTCGGCGCCCAGTCCTACCGCCACACCCACTACGACAACGACCGCATGGGCGTCACTGCCGACGTCGAGTGGCGGCAGACCTTCGGCAGCATCGACAACACGGTCCGCGGTGGCCTGTGGGTGGAAAAGCTGGACCGCTCCGCACGCCGCGACTGGCACCGGCTGCTCAACGTCGGGCAGGACATCGCCTTCGATCACCAGCCGTACTGGGTCCAGTTCGAAGACCGGTACAAGGTCGATGAGCAGATGTACTACATCGAGGACGTGGCCCGCTTCGGCCCCTTCAGCGCGCGCCTGGGCGTGAAGCAGTTCTTCGTGGACCAGTCCCGCCGGCGTGTGATCGGCGCCGCCGAGAACGTCACGTCCGATTCAAAGTCCGATCCGCTGCTGTCCACCGGCTTCACCTGGGCACCCGGTGTTCAGGGCATGGAACTGTTCGCAGGCTTCTCGCAGAACTTCGCGGCCATCCCCTCCGGCGTACTGGGCGAGACCGATCCGCAGCGCTTCCGCAACGTCGAGCCGGAGACCGCCGACAACATCGAACTCGGCATGCGCATCAGCCGCTGGCCGTTGACCGCCTCGGTCACCCTGTACAACATCAAGTTCGACAACCGCATCGTCTACCTGCCGGCCGGTTTCGTCAGCGGCATCGATTACCTGGGCGAGACCGACGGCGTCTACGAGAACTTCGGGGGCGTGGAGAGCAATGGCCTGGAAGCGGCGCTCGGATACGGCTGGGACAACGGCTGGCGGATCAACGCGGCCTATACCTACAACCGCTCGAAGTACCTCGGCAGCGGCGATTCCGCGCGTGACGCCCAGCTGGGCATCGTCGATGGCGCCAAGGTGATCGGCCAGCCCGAGCAGATCCTGGTGGTCTCGGCTGACTGGCAGGGCGAGAACTGGAACTTCGGCCTGTCAGGTCGCTACCTGGGAACGCGCTACCTCGATGCTGCCAACGCCAGCAGACTGCCCTCGGCCACGGTGTTCAATGCCAACATCGGCTTCGATCTGCAGGGCCTGTCGCCACGCCTGAAGGGCATGGGTGCGAACCTGGTGGTGAGCAATCTCACCGACAAGCGGTATCTTGCAGGTGTCGACGGCCGCGACAGCGCCTTCATCGGCGCTCCGCGCACCGTCGGCATCTCCTTCCGCGTGGACCTGTGAGTGAACCCGTGACCGATATCGGCCGTCGCCGACTGTTGCAGGCCGGCCTTGCCGCCGGCCTTTCACCGCTGCTGCCGAGCATCGCCCGGGCCGCCGCGATCGCCCCCGATGCACGCACCCGCAGCCTGCAGGACCTGCAGCACATCGTGGTGTTCATGCAGGAGAACCGCTCGTTCGATCACTACTTCGGCACCCTGCCGGGCGTGCGCGGATTCGGTGATCGTTTCGTGGCCCCCGCCGCCCCCCTGGCGGGCGGTGGCGCTGCGCGCACCCTGTGGCTGCAACCCGATGCCAGCGGCAGCCGCGCGATCGCACCGTTCCCGCTGGATACCGCCGCGCACTTCGGCTACATGCGCGTCGAAGGCACGCCGCACACCTGGCCTGACGCGCAGCGTGCCTGGGACCATGGGCGCATGGGGCAGTGGCCCAAGGCCAAGCAGAATCACTCCATGGGCTACTTCCAGCGCAGCGACCTGCCCTTCCAGTTCGCACTCGCCGATGCCTTCACCGTCTGCGATGCCTATCACTGCGCGATCCAGGCCGGCACCAACCCGAACCGGGTGTTCCTGTGGACCGGCCACAACGATCCCTTTGCCCGCGCCGGCGGCCCGGTGATCGCCAACTCCCACGACAACTTCCCGGAGCACGGCGGCCATCCGGCGTCCTACCAGTGGACCAGCTACGTCGAGCAGCTGCAGCAGGCAGGGGTGTCCTGGCAGATCTATCAGGACATGGCCGACAACTTCACCGACAACCCGCTGGCCGGATTCGAGACCTTCCGGCAGGCGTACCGCGCTGCACCGGGCCACGATCCACAACTTCGCGCACGCGGGGTCAGCACGCGCGGGCTGGCACAGCTGCGCCAGGATGTGGTCGACGGGCAGTTGCCACAGGTCAGCTTCATCATCGCCGACGCTGCCGGCAGCGAACATCCCGGCCCCTCCAGCCCGGCGCAGGGCGCGGCCTACACCGCGCGCGTGCTCGACGCGCTGACCGCTGACCCGGAGGTCTGGAGTCGTACCGCCCTGCTGTTGATGTTCGACGAGAACGACGGCTTCTTCGACCACGTGCCGCCGCCCGCCCCGCCTTCACCGCTGGAGGATGGCTGGGCCGGCGCATCGTCGGTCGGCACCGAAGGCGAATACCATCGGCATCCTGCGCCTGGCGACGAGAAGTACGACGCCGCCGAGCTGCGTGGCCGCCCCTATGGACTGGGCCCACGCGTGCCGTTGTATGTGATCTCGCCCTGGAGCCGGGGCGGCTGGGTCGATTCGCAGGTGTATGACCACACCTCGGTACTGCGCCTGATCGAACGCCGCTTCGGTGTGCCCGCACCGGGCATCTCACCGTGGCGGCGCGCGGTCTGTGGCGATCTGACCCACGCGTTCGATTTCGCCCAGCGCGATACCCGCCCCTTCGTGCAAGCGTTGCCTGACGTCGATGCGGTGGCCGCGCGCGCGGCGGCCCTGCCGGGCCGGACCGTGCCTGCCCTGCCGGAGGGGTTGCACCCTGCACGCCAGGAAGCCGGGGTAAGACCGGCACGCGCCCTGCCCTATCGGCCGCAGGCCCGGATCACCGCATTGGCCGCCGGAAGCATCGATCTGCAGCTGGCCTGCGAAGGAGCGGCAGCGGTACTGCATGTCTACGACCGGCTGCGCCTGGACGCGATTCCGAGGCGTTACACGCTGGTGCCGGGCACGCCCGTGCAGGCGCGCTGGCCGCTTGCTGCCGATGGCCGCTTCGACCTGTGGCTGCTGGGCCCCAATGGATTCCATCGCCACTTCCGCGGCGATGCCACCTCCCCGATGTTGCTGGCGGAGATGGAGCGCGCCGATGGCCAGCTTCGCCTGCGTCTGCGTAATCCAGGCGATGAGCCCTGCCGGGTCCGCGTGCAGGGAGGCGCCTATGCCGGGCACATGCCCGACCAGACGCTGGACATCGCCGCGCGCTCGGAAACATCGCTGGCCTGGGATGCAGCCCCCACCGCAGGGTGGTACGACCTGCATGTCAGCGCAGGAAGCGGTGCGCTGCGCCTGGCAGGGCGTGTAGAGGATGGCCGCCCCGGCACCAGCGATCCGGCGATGGGCAGTGAACCCTTGCGGTTCCAGCACGATTGAGGTCGAGGACGCTCCAGAGAGGGAGATTGCGCTGTTCACCGGACACAGCACGGATTCCCGTGACCGGGTGCAAGCGGATCAGCGCCCCGGAGCTGTACCAGCCCGGCGTGGAACTGCCGCGCGACGAGCGGGGGCAGTGTACCGAACCATTGGGTGATCCGAACAAGTTCTGCCGGTGAGTCCAGTGGCCAGCGCCACCGCACCGCAGAGTCGACAAGTGCACGCGAACTGCTGGAGCAGAAATAGCAAAGCCCTCGCAGGCGAGGGCTTTGAACGCCTTATGAGGCCAGGCAATCAAGCGAGAGCTTCGAACAAATTCTTGAACAGATTTACAACTTCACCGCCCTGACTCCAAATGAACCAAATCGCAGCGACCAATGAAACACCATGCACATCGCGCTTCTTTACTCGGAAGACGTAATAAGCCTCGGACACTGCATTCTTGGAGTCTTCGGACTCAGCTGTTTCGCCCTGTCTCATGATAGCTCTCCTTAGCACCAGAAGACTTGAGCATAGCCTGCCTGCAACACCAGCGCACAGGCGGTGGCGACACGCGTGCGGGTTGTGCCGTGGCGCGCTTGATGACCTTGCAGCCAGCAGAGATTGAAGATCGCTCGGCACATTCGGCCGAATGTAGAAGCGGAAGGTGGTACCACGGCCCAGGTAGTGCGCTATTCGCATGACAGGGTGTCCAAGCAAGTGTCCAAGGCCGCAAAAAGAAAAACGCCCGCAGATCGAGGATCTGCAAGCGCTTCTTTGTATCTGGCGGAGTGAGAGGGATTCGAACCCTCGATAGAGCTTTTGACCCTATACTCCCTTAGCAGGGGAGCCCCTTCGGCCACTCGGGCATCACTCCGGGGATTTCACCGCGGGGGTGCGTCGCACCTCAGCGGGGCGTGAATCATAACGTTAATCACGCGCGAAGGTAAAGCCTTATTCCGCAGAATTTTCACCACCGGCGCTGCCGGCTTCGTCACCACGCTGGATGCGCTGGTAGATCTCTTCGCGATGCACAGCGACGTCCTTCGGCGCAGTGATGCCGATACGTACCTGGTTACCCTTGACGCCGAGCACGGTGACGCTCACCGAGTCACCGATCATCAAGGTTTCGCCGACGCGGCGAGTCAGGATCAACATTTTTGTAAGTCTCCATGGAACCGTGTGGAAGGGTATCCCCCACCGGCTTGACGCTTCGTCAAGAAGCGCTACCACGACAAAGGGAAAAGATTCGCAATGGTACCGTCAGCCGTCCCGCTCCTACAAGAAGGGGGACGGCAGGCTTCATCACAGGCGGGGGCTGACCCATTCGACGACGGCAGCCAGTGCAGTGGCAAGGGCGGGCCCGTCCTCGCCACCACCCTGGGCGAGGTCCGGGCGTCCGCCGCCCTTGCCCCCGATCTGACCGGCGATATGCGACAACAGTTCCCCGGCCTTGACCCGGCCCGTTGCACTGCCGTTCACGCCGGCGACCAGGGCGGCCTTGCCGTCCTGGGCACCTGCCAGCACGATCACCGCGTCTCCCAGCTGCTGCTTCAGGCGGTCCACGGCATCGCGCAGCGCCTTGGCGTCGAAGCCCTCCAGGCGGGCCGCCAGCACCTTCACGCCCGCGACCTCGACCGCCTGGCTGGAAAGGTCGGCGGTCGCACCCGCGGCAACCTTGGCCTTCACCGCTTCCAGTTCACGTTCCAGCTGCTTCTGGCGCTGGCCAAGCGCCCGGATCTTCTCGACCACGTCGGCAGCACTGCCACCCAGCAGCTCGGCCGCCTCGGACAACCGCGCCTCTTCGGCATCGACGTAATCCAGGGCGCCCTGACCGGTGACCGCTTCGATGCGACGCACGCCCGCGGAGACACCGCCTTCCGAGGTGATCTTGAACAGGCCGATATCACCGGTGCGCTTGACGTGGGTGCCACCACACAGTTCGGTGGAATAGTCGCCCATTTTCAGTACCCGGACCTGTTCGCCGTACTTCTCTCCGAACAGTGCCATGGCGCCGAAATCGAGTGCTTCCTGCATGCCCATGGAGTGCACTTCGGCAACATTGTTGGCACGCACCTGCTGATTGACCTTGCGCTCGATCACGGCCAGTTCTTCGGCACTGATCGGCTGGAAATGCGAGAAATCGAAACGCAGGCGGTCCGGCGCCACCAGCGAGCCCTTCTGCTGCACGTGCGTGCCCAGCACCTCGCGCAGGGCCGCGTGCAGCAGATGGGTGGCCGAGTGGTTGAGGATGGTGGCGCCGCGGCGCTCACCGTCGACCTCGCCAGCCAGCACATCGCCCACCTTCAGGTCGCCTTCGGTCAGGGTACCGACATGGCCGTGGAACTGGCCCGCGAACTTCTGGGTGTCTTCCACCGCCAGGCGCACGCCGTTGCCGGTCATTACGCCGGTATCGCCGACCTGGCCGCCGGACTCGGCATAGAACGGCGTCTGGTTGGTGATGACGATGACGGCATCGCCGGCACTGGCCGACTGTACCGGACGCCCCTCCTTGAGCAGCGCCAGCACGGTCAGGTCACCGGCCTGCAGGCGGTCGTAGCCCAGGAACGCGGTCGGGGTGAGCGTCGCCACCAGCTCGGCCGGCAGGGTCACGCCACCGCCGAACTTGCCCGCGGCACGCGCGGTCTCGCGCTGCTGTTCCATCGCCGCATCGAACCCGGCGATATCGACCGTCAGGTCACGCTCGCGGGCGATGTCCTGGGTCAGGTCCAGGGGGAAGCCATAGGTGTCGTAAAGGCGGAAGGCGTCACCACCCGGGATCACGCCATTGCCGGCCCTTGCCGCAACGTCTTCGAAGATTTTCATGCCGGCGTCGAGCGTCTCGGCGAACCGCTCCTCCTCAGCCTGCAGCGCGCGGGTCACGGTGTCCGCTGCCGCCGGCAGCTCCGGATAGGCCTCGCCCATCTGTGCAACCAGCGTCGGCACCAGCTTGCTGAAGAACGGCTGGCGCACACCCAGCATCCAACCATGACGCAGGGCGCGGCGGATGATACGGCGCAGCACATAGCCACGTCCCTCGTTGGAAGGCAGGACGCCATCGACGATCAGGAACGAGCAGGCGCGGATGTGGTCGGCAATCACGCGCAGCGACTTGTTTTCCAGATCGGAGGTGCCGGTCAGCTCGGAGGCCTTGCGGATCAGAGCCTGGAACAGGTCGATCTCGTAATTGGTGTGGACATGCTGCAGGATCGCCGCAAGACGCTCCAGGCCCATGCCGGTATCCACGCAAGGCGCCGGCAGCGGCACCAGAGTGCCGTCCGGCTGGCGGTCGAACTGCATGAACACCAGATTCCAGATCTCGATGAAGCGGTCGCCATCCTCATCCGGCGACCCCGGAGGACCGCCGGCAATGTGGTCGCCGTGGTCGTAGAAAATCTCGGTGCACGGACCACACGGGCCGGTGTCGGCCATCTGCCAGAAGTTGTCCGAAGCGAACGGCGCGCCCTTGTTGTCGCCGATCCGCACGATGCGCTCTTCCGGCACCCCCACCATGTCGCGCCACAGTTCGTAGGCTTCGTCGTCGGTCTGGTAGACGGTCACCAGCAGGCGATCGGCAGGCAGCTTCCAGACCTGGGTCAGCAGCTCCCACGCCCACGCAATCGCGTCCTTCTTGAAGTAGTCACCAAACGACCAGTTGCCCAGCATTTCAAAGAAGGTGTGATGGCGGGCGGTGTAGCCAACCTGGTCAAGATCGTTGTGCTTGCCACCCGCGCGCAGGCAGCGCTGGACATCGGCCGCGCGCACGTAGCTGCGCTTCTCGGCACCGAGGAACACGTCCTTGAACTGCACCATGCCGGAGTTGGTGAACAGCAGGGTCGGATCGTTGCCAGGCACCAGCGGTGCCGACGGCACGATGGTATGGCCTTTGCCCTTGAAGAATTCAAGGAAATCGCTGCGGATCTGGGAGGTGGTGAATTTGGCGGGTGCGTTCATTGGGGGCTGGCAGTCTGCGGGCCGGCGGACCCGGACCACCGGCCGCCTGGGCCAGGGTCGCGACGGACCGCCGAAAACCTAAAGGGTATCAGGCCCGGCGCCGCCAGTCTCAATCGTCAGGGTCGTAGCGGGTCGCACGGCGGATGCTGTCACCGTCGAAGCCCCGCCGCGCCAGCAGATCTGCCGCTTTGCGGCGCTGCGCCAGGTCCTGTGGGCCGGCCTCGCCAAAGCGGCGGCGGACCAGATCACGGGCGTTCTCCTGCCAGTCGCCCTCGTAGCTGTCCATCGCTGCGGCAATCGCGGCACTGTCCAGCCCATGGGTCCCCAGTTCGGCACGCACATGGATGGGGCCGTAACCGGTGTTGGCCCGCATGCGTACCAGGTTCTCGGCAAACCGGGTGTCGTCCTGCCACCCCGCCTCGGTCAGCTTGGCGACCGCTGCCTGCGCGGCTTCGTCTTCGATACCCCGCGCAGTCAGTTTGCGGGTCAATTCCTTGCGTGAATGCTCCCGGCGGACCAGCAGGCCCAGTGCCCGCTGCACCGGAGTCTGCTCGCGAGGCCGGCGCTTTCGGCCTGTCGAGGTAGGTTCGTCGCTGTCGGACATCAATCCCTCCAGGGGTGGCGCCGTCCCTGGCACCCTGCCCATCCTGGGCGGTTCGAACCTGCGGGGTAGAGCGACGTCACTGACGGCGTCACCCTACCCCACAGCAAGACTTACTCGTCGTCGCCTTCGTCGTCGCCTTCCTCGCGGGCGGCCTCGGACGGCTGGAATTTCTCGCGCAGCTCGGCTTCGAGCTTGGCGGCGACGGTCGGGTTGTCACGCAGATAACCGCGGGCGTTGTCCTTGCCCTGGCCGATGCGTTCTTCGCCATAGCTGTACCAGGCACCGGCCTTCTCGACCAGCTTGGCATCCACGCCCATGTCGATCAGTTCACCTTCACGGCTGATGCCTTCGCCATACAGGATCTCGGTGATTACCTGCTTGAACGGCGGGGCCAGCTTGTTCTTGACGACCTTGATCTTGGTCTGGTTACCGATGATCTCATCGCCCTTCTTGATGGCACCGATGCGGCGGATGTCCAGGCGGACCGAGGCATAGAACTTCAGCGCGTTGCCACCCGTGGTGGTCTCCGGGCTCTGGCCCGGCATCATCACGCCGATCTTCATGCGCAGCTGGTTGATGAAGATCACCAGCGTGTTCGAGCGCTTGATGTTGCCGGTCAGCTTACGCAGCGCCTGGCTCATCAGGCGGGCCTGCAGACCCGGCAACTGGTCGCCCATCTCGCCTTCGATTTCGGCCTTCGGGGTCAATGCCGCGACCGAGTCGATCACCAGGATGTCCACCGAGCCGGAACGGACCAGCATGTCGGCGATTTCCAATGCCTGTTCACCGGTATCGGGCTGCGACAGCAGCAGGTCGTCCACGTTCACGCCAAGCTTGGCGGCATAGATCGGGTCGAGAGCGTGCTCGGCATCGATGAAGGCAGCGGTGCCTCCCATCTTCTGGCATTCGGCGATGGCCTGCAGCGTCAGCGTGGTCTTGCCCGAGGACTCCGGTCCATAGATTTCCACCACGCGGCCCTTCGGCAGACCCCCGATGCCCAATGCGATGTCGAGCATCAGCGAACCGGTCGGGATGGCTTCGACGGGCTCGACCACACGGTCGCCCATGCGCATCACCGAGCCCTTGCCGAACTGCTTTTCGATCTGGCCCAGAGCAGCAGCCAATGCGCGCTTCTTGTTCTCGTCCATCGTATTGGTCCTTGCAGAGGTCATTTCGTTGGGGGTGCTGTCTTTGGGGGTCTTCTTTGCCATGGGTTCACTTTAAGGCGGACGTATCGCACAGGCTGAGATTCTGCCCGGCGCTCTGAAAAGAATTATCGGACATCCGTACCAACCTCGGTGGAACCAGAGAATCGCCACAAAAGACCGCGGGGTAACGCACCTTCGAACGCTTCAGCGATTCGGCCGCAACAGGCCGCAGTACAGGCCTTCGATCGAAAAGTCCTGGTCGGGAAGCACTTCGATCGGCTTGTAATCGGGGTTCCGGGGCAACAGCCGGATACGGTCCTTCGCGATCTTCAGCAGCTTGACGGTGATCTCATCATCGATGCGCGCCACCACGATCTGCCCCGAATGGGCGTCGCGGGTGCGGTGCACGCCGATCAGGTCACCATCGAAGATGCCTTCGTCGATCATCGAGTCACCCTGCACCTTCAGCAGGTAATCCGGCGCGGGCGAAAAGAACACCCGGTCCAGCACCACGAAATCGTCCGAGCCGATATCCGCGCCGATAGGGAGGCCGGCGGCGACCCGCCCCAGTACTGGCAGCCGCAGCACGCTGTCGGGCAGCCCGGGCTCGGCCAGGGTCTCCACGGGGGGAGCCTGCACCAGGCGGATGCCCCGGGCCTGGCCGGGAATGCGGCGGATTGCTCCCGCCTGCTCCAGCGCCTCCAGGTGGTACTGGGCCGCGCGTACGCCCTTGAAGCCGAACGCACGTGCGATTTCAGTCTGCGACGGCGGCGCGCCTTCGCTCTCGATACGCTCGGCGATCAACTGCAGGATCGCCTGCTGGGTGTCGGTCAGGTCCATGGTTAGTAGTATTACTACTAACTACAGGAACTGCAAGTGCCGGACACGACAGGGCGAAGCGTGCCGGGCGATGCCGCAGCGAACGACACTCAGTCGTGCCTGCCACTTCTCCAGATGGAGAACAGGATCCAGACGCCGCAGATACCGGCCCCGACGAATCCGGAAACCCCGAGCGCCAGCAGCCAGCGGCTGGAGACCCCACCGACGCTGTGCATGACGATCGATGAGCCGATGATCAGCGCTGCAGTCACGATGCCCATCACCATGCGATTGGCCGCACGGTTCACCTGCTCGCCAAAGCCCTGCAGCGCACTGGTCTCGACCTTCAGCTGCAGGCGCCCACGGCGCGCCGCCTGCACCAGCTTGCGCAGATCGCGCGGCAGATCGCCGGCGAAGTCGATCATTCCCAACAGGCTGCGCCGGCCGCGTTTGAGCAATGCCCGCGGCGCGTAGCGCTGCAGTACCACCCGCTCCAGGAAAGGGCGTGCGGCACTGGCCATGTCGAAGTCCGGGTCGAGCTGCCGGCCCATGCCTTCCAGGGTGAGGAACGCCTTGATCATCAGTGCGAGGTCGGCCGGCAGGGTCAGGCTGTAGCTGCGCAGCAACTGGGTGATGTCGCCCAGCATCAGGCCGATGCGCAGATCCTTCAGCGGCACGCCACGGTACTGGTCAACGAACTGGCTGATGTCGTGCTGCAGCCGGTTCTCATCCACCTCCACGCCCCCGGCCCAGTCCAGCAGGACGTCGGCCACCCCCTGCGGGTCCTGTTCGACCAGCCCGTGCAGCAGTTGCGCAACCTGGAAGCGACGCACTTCGGACAGTGCCCCGACCATGCCGAAGTCGATCACGCCGATGCGGCCGTCACGCAGATAGATGATGTTGCCCGGGTGTGGATCGGCGTGGAAGCTGCCGTCCTCGAGCACCATCTTCAATACGATGTTGGCACCGCGCCGCGCCAGTTCGCGACGGTCCAGCCCTGCTGCGTCCACGCCGGCAAGATCGCGGCCCGGAATGCCGTCCACGAAGTCCTGCACGTTCAGGCTTTCGCAGGTCCACTGCCAATGCACGCCGGGAACAAGGATGTCGTCGCGACCTTCAAAGTTGCGTGCGATGCGCTCCGCGTTGCGGCATTCGGCCGCGAAATCGAGTTCGCGCCGCAGCGATACGGTGAACTGCTGCACCACCTCTGCCGGCCGGTAACGGCGCAGATCCGGAAGACGCGCCTCGACGATTTCGGCCAGCCGTGCCAGCAGGCGCAGGTCGGCTTCGACCACGTCACGGATGCCGGGACGACGCACCTTCAGCACCACTTCGCGGCCGTCCAGCAGGCGCGCGCGATGGGCCTGCGCCAGCGAGGCCGCCGCCATCGGTGTTTCGTCGAGGAAGGCGAATACCTGCTGCGGAGGCGCGCCCAGATCGGCCTCCAGCTGCGCGCGGATCTGCGCATACGGAAGGGCCGGTACCGCATTCTGGAGTTCGGAAAGCTCGGCGATCCACTCCGGCGGCAGCAGATCGACACGGGTCGCCAGCACCTGTCCGAGTTTGACGAACGTCGGACCGAGGTCCTGCAGGGCGCTGCGCACCCGCACCGGCGCGGTCATCCGCAGCAGATGCTGGCGGTCCTCGTTCCAGTGCAGCAGGCGCCCGGCACGCTCCAGCACCGTGGCCAGGCCGATCCGGCGCACCACGTCGCCGAAGCCATAACGGATCAGGACCGCTGCAATTTCCTGCAGCCTCCCCAGGTCACGGACGGTGCCCAGCGTTTCCCACATCATGCGTGCTCCGGACGATTACCGCAGCAGCATGTCACAGCTGGGCGTCGATACCGTGCAATGCCGCAGCGACGGTTTGCCTGCGGATGGCTTCGCGGTCGCCATCGAACTGGAACAGTTCCGCCCGGGCGTATCCGCCGCGGCGCTTCCAGCCGATCCAGACGCTGCCGACCGGCTTGTCCGGGCTGCCGCCACCAGGACCGGCAATGCCGGTAACCGCCACCGCGATGCCGGCACCGGAGTTGATCAGGGCGCCGGACACCATCTCCAGCACCGTTTCGCGGCTCACCGCACCGAACTGCTCCAGCGTCTGCGCACGTACCCCCAGCAGGCGCTGCTTGGCTTCGTAGCTGTAGACCACCATGCCGCAGTCGAAGAACGCCGAGGAACCGGCGATGTCGGTCATGGTCTTGGCGATCCAGCCGCCACTGCAGCTTTCAGCCGTCACAAGCTGCAGCGAGGCCTGCTGCAGGCGCTGCCCGAGTGCGGCAGCCTGGGCGTTGAGGTCGGCGTCGGTAGGGATGGACATCGAGATGACAGTGGGGTGAAGAACCCGCCCGTTGTACCGCAGAAGGCAGGCGCGTGTCGCGTCCCGGCCGGTACGCGCCCGACTACGCAGCGGCGCGCACCGGGATTGTGCGGCGCTATCTCACCATTCCGGCAGCTTTTCCGGCAGCAGGGCACGGATCGGCCCGCCATCAATGCCCGCCGCGAGTTTTTCGGCTTCGGCAATCGGAAGATCGACCTGCAGCAGCCAGCCCTCCTCGTCTGCCTGCTCGCTGCGGATCACTTCCAGCTGATGCAGGCGCGCGCGCAGGCGGCCCGCATCCGGCGGCAGGCGCAGCTCCCCGGTCACATGCTGCAACCCCAGGCGCTTGCCCAGCACCGCCTGCAACAGCTCCAGGCCCTGCCCGTCACGCGCGGAGATCCAGACCCGCTCGCGGCGCGACTCGTCCGGCACGCCATCCTGACCATCGTGGCGCACTTCGGCGCCCTCGATACGGTCGATCTTGTTGAACACCAGCAGCTGCGGCAGATCACCCGCACCGACCGCAGCCAGCACCTCGTCGACCTGGGCGATGCGCTCCTCGCGGTGCGGATCGGCCGCATCGACCACGTGCAGCAGGAAATCGGCCTCGCGGGCCTCGGACAGGGTCGAACGGAACGCGGCCACCAGGTCGTGCGGCAGGTCGCGGACGAAGCCGACGGTGTCGGCCAGCACGACGTTGCCACCCGGCACAGCGATGCGGCGCACCGTCGGGTCCAGGGTCGCGAACAGCTGGTCGGCCGCATAGGCCTCGGCGCCGGTCATCGCGTTGAACAGGGTCGACTTGCCGGCATTGGTGTAACCGACCAGGGCCACACGCGGCAGTTCGCTGCGCACGCGCGCACGGCGCATCTGGGTGCGCTGGACTTCGACCTTCTCCAGCCGCTTCTGCAACTGCTCCACCCGCTTCTGCAGCAGACGGCGGTCGGTTTCCAGCTGGGTTTCACCCGGGCCGCGCAGGCCGATCGAACCACCGCGCTGGCGCTCCAGATGGGTCCAGCCGCGCACCAGCCGCGTCGCAAGGTGACGCAGCTGCGCCAGCTCGACCTGCAGCTTGCCTTCGTGGCTGTGAGCGCGCTGCGCGAAGATGTCCAGGATCAAGCCGGTACGGTCGATCACCCGGCGCTCCAAAAAGCGTTCCAGGTTGCGTTCCTGGCCGGGGCTCAGCGCATGGTTGACCAGCACCAGATCGGCGCCGGTGGCGTCGGCTGCTGCCTTGATCTCATCCAGCTTGCCGCTGCCGATCAGGGTCGAGGGATTGGGACGGTCCAGGCGCGCGGTGATCGTGGCAGCGATGCTGGCCCCTGCCGAGCGGGCCAGATCACCGAACTCTTCCAGCACGTCGTCTTCCAGCTTGCCGAAGTGCGGCTGGATCAACAGGGCATGTTCACCCTTTTTCGAGCGGTCAAACATTCACCGCTCCGGTCTTACTCGTCTGCTTCATCACCTGCCTGACCACCTTCACCCGACTGCACATAACCACCGCCCGGCCCAACCTTCACATTGCGTGCCGGCACCACGGTGGAGATCGCATGCTTGTAGACCATCTGGCTGACCGTATTGCGCAGCAGGACCACGAACTGATCGAACGACTCGATCGTGCCCTGCAGCTTGATGCCGTTGACCAGGTACACCGAAACCGGCACGCGCTCGCGCCGCAGTGCATTCAAGAAAGGATCCTGCAGCGATTGCCCCTTGGACATTGCTCACTCCTGATTATTGTTCTTATTGGGTTGCCGGCGGCCGCCGCGGCCCCCGAGCCGCCCGCCGGACAGTGATGTTACACGGCTGGCGGCGGTTCAGCGTG
Source organism: Stenotrophomonas sp. RS-48 (assembly GCF_030053245.1). Taxonomy (NCBI): domain Bacteria; kingdom Pseudomonadati; phylum Pseudomonadota; class Gammaproteobacteria; order Lysobacterales; family Lysobacteraceae; genus Stenotrophomonas; species Stenotrophomonas sp. RS-48. The sequence continues at coordinate 42,269 of NZ_JASGBV010000006.1, read as the reverse complement.
CGACGAAGGTCGACACCGCGTCGGCCAGCCGCTCGTGGTCGATATGGGGGTCGAACCAGCGCGCGTCAAGCTCACCCCGCAGCCAGGTCAGCTGCCGCTTGGCCAGCTGGCGGGTGGCGAAGATCGCCTTGTCGCGGAAGCCGCCGGCATCGATCCGGCCGTCCAGATGCTCCCAAGCCTGGCGGTACCCGACCGCACGCACCGCCGGCAGGTCCAGCGGTGCCGCGACAGCGGCCATTTCCGGCATCGCGCGCAGATCGCGCACTTCGTCGAGGAAGCCCTGGGCCAGCATGGCATCGAAGCGGGCCTCGATCCGCCGGTGCAGGATTGCCCGGTCGTGCGGCGCCAGGACCAGCTTCAGGGTGCGTACCGGCAGCGGCGCCACGCCGGGCCGGCGCTGCCACTCGCTGATCGGCGTTCCCGTCAGCCGATAGACCTCCAGCGCCCGCTGGATCCGCTGTGGGTCTGTCGCATGGATGCGGGCAGCAGCGGCGGGGTCCACCTTCGCCAGTTCGGCATGCAACGCGGCCCAACCGCGCTCGGCGGCCTCGGCTGCCAGCGTGGCGCGCAGGGCCGGGTCCGCCTCCGGCATGGGCGACAGTCCCTGCAGCAGGGCGCGGAAGTACAGGCCGGTGCCCCCGGCCAGGATCGGCATCCGTCCACGCGCAACGATGTCGGCGACGACGCGGCCGGCGTCGGCGGCGAACTCCGCCGCTGAGTAGGTCTGCCACGGATCACGCAGGTCCAGCAGATGATGCCGCGCCTGTGCGCGCTCGGAAACGTCGGGCTTGGCCGAACCGATATCCAGATGGCGATAGACCAGCGCCGAGTCAACGCTGACGATCTCGCCATCCAGCTGCCGGGCCAGGGCGATTGCGGTGGCCGTCTTGCCACTGGCGGTCGGCCCCATCACGGCAATCGCCAGCGGCCGCCGGTCAACCCCCATCAGTCTTCGTCCGGCCAGCTGATCGTCGGCCGGGTGTCATCGCGTGGCGCCGGCACGGCGTCCACCGCCTGCCAGATCTTCAGTGCATCGACGGTGGCGGCGACGTCATGTACACGCACGATGCGCGCACCGCGCTGCACGGCAATCAGGTGCGCGGACACCGACGCCGCCACCCGCTCGGCCGGCGCGTCACGCCCGGTCAGCTCGCCAAGGCTGCGCTTGCGCGACAGGCCCGCCAGCATCGGCACACCCAGTTCCAGAAAACGCTCCGAACGCGCCAACAGGGTCATGTTATGCGCGGTGTTCTTGCCGAAGCCGAAACCCGGATCGATGACCAGATGCTTCTTCGCGATGCCGGCCATCTCGGCGGCGAACAGGCGCTGCACGAGAAACCCGTGGACCTCGGCAACGACGTCGTCGTAGTGCGGATCGGCCTGCATGTTGCCCGGCTCGCCCTGCATGTGCATCAGCACCACCGGCACGTTGGCCGCAGCGGCCGCTTCCAGCGCGCCGTCCTGACGCAGGCCGAAGATGTCGTTGATCATGCCGGCGCCGGCGGCCACCGCCGCGCGCATCACCTCAGGCTTGAAGGTATCGATGCTGATCGGCACGGAGGTACGCGCCGCAAGCTGCTCGATGACCGGAACGATGCGGCGGAGCTCTTCCTCCACCGATACCGGTACAGCGCCGGGACGGGTCGATTCACCCCCGATGTCGAGCAGGTCGGCGCCCTCTTCCACCAGCTTCAGGCCATGCGCGACTGCGGCCTCCGTGGTGTCATGGTGCCCCCCGTCAGAGAACGAATCCGGGGTGACGTTGACGATGCCCATGACCCGGGCACGGTCCAGGCGCAGGATGCGACCGGCGCAGTCGAGCTGGGGCGAGGTATCGAACATGGGCAATCCTGCAGGGACAACGGCGGATAGTTTAGTTCGGCAGGGCTGCGCCCTGCACCCGCAGAGGCCAGGGCGACGACAACAGCCAGAGCAACAGCTGGTTTGCTGATGAAAGGCGGGGCCGGTCCGGTTGCAGGGCGTCAGCCCTGCCGACACCCCTCAACGGCGGCGGCGCTTGCGGTCCACGTACAGGGTCCTGGCAATGCTCAGGACGATGCCGACCGCAATACCCACCACGCAGCCCAGCAGCAGATTGTCGGCCCCCAGGCCCACACCCACGCCGACCACGGTGGCGATGACCATCTCGACGGTGTGGGAAATCGGTTCGAGCTTCGGGGCGGACATGCGGGCTCCAGCGTCAGATCGGTTCTTCAGGGTGGGCCGATGGCCCGGAAACGACGAAGCCGGGTTGCCCCGGCCTCGTCTGATGTCACGTGCGGCGGGGCCGTCAGTGCGATTCGGCCGGACCGGCGATCGGCGGCAGCGGACGGGCATCACCGCCCTTGTCGTTGCTGCCACCGTCCTTGTTCGACTTGTTCCAGCCCGCCGGCGGCGGCGGCTCGCGACCTTCCATGATGGCGTCGATCTGCGGCGCGTCGATGGTCTCGTACTGCAGCAGCAGCTGCGACATCGTGTGCAGCTTGTCGATGTTGTCGGTCAGCAGCTGGGTGGTGCGGGCGTAGGCCTTGTCAAGGATGTTGCGCACTTCCTCGTCAATGCGGCGCGCGGTGTCGTTGGACACGCTCTTGTGCTGCGTCACCGAGCGGCCCAGGAAGACTTCGTCGTCCTCCTCGCCATAGGCGATCGGACCGAGTTCTTCGGACAGGCCCCACTTGGTGACCATGTTGCGGGCCATCTTGGTGGCGCGCTCGATGTCGTTGGACGCACCCGTGGTGACCTTGTCGGTGCCGAAGATCAGCTCTTCGGCGACGCGGCCGCCGTACAGCGAGCACAGCTGCGACTGGATCGCCACGCGGTTCATCGAGTACTTGTCGCCCTCAGGCAGGTACATGGTCACACCCAGGGCGCGGCCGCGCGGAATGATCGTGACCTTGTAGACCGGGTCGTGCTCGGGCACCAGGCGGCCGACGATGGCATGGCCGGCTTCGTGGTAGGCGGTGAGGGTCTTCTCCTCCTCGCTCATGGCCATCGAACGGCGCTCGGCACCCATCAGGATCTTGTCGCGGGCACGGTCGAAGTGGTCCATGCGGACTTCCTTCTCGTTGCCACGCGCAGCAAACAGGGCTGCCTCGTTGCAGAGGTTGGCCAGGTCCGCGCCGGAGAAGCCCGGGGTACCGCGCGCGATCACCAGCGGCTCGACGTCGTCGGCCAGCGGCAGCTTGCGCATGTGCACCTTCAGGATGTGCTCGCGGCCCTTCACGTCGGGCAGGCCGACCACCACCTGGCGATCGAAGCGACCCGGGCGCAGCAGCGCCGGGTCCAGCACGTCCGGGCGGTTGGTCGCGGCGATCACGATCACGCCTTCGCCACCCTCGAAGCCATCCATCTCGACCAGCAGCTGGTTCAGGGTCTGCTCGCGCTCGTCGTGACCGCCGCCCAGGCCGGCACCACGGTGGCGGCCGACGGCATCGATCTCGTCGATGAAGATGATGCACGGGGCGTGCTTCTTGGCCTGCTCGAACATGTCACGCACGCGGCTGGCGCCGACACCGACGAACATTTCCACGAAGTCCGAACCGGAGATCGAGAAGAACGGCACCTTCGCCTCACCGGCGATGGCCTTGGCCAGCAGCGTCTTGCCGGTACCCGGCGGGCCGACCATCAGCACGCCACGCGGAATCTTGCCGCCCAGCTTGGTGAACTTGGACGGGTCGCGCAGGAAGTCGACCAGTTCGCCCACTTCCTCCTTGGCCTCGTCGCAGCCGGCGACATCGGCGAAGGTGACCTTGATCTGGTCCTCGCCCTGCAGCTTGGCGCGCGATTTGCCGAAGGACATCGCGCCCTTGGCGCCGCCGCCGCCGCCCTGCATCTGGCGCATGATGAACAGCCAGAAGCCGATGATCAGGATGACCGGCAGGAAATTCATCAGGATCGCGCCCAGGGAGATGCCGCTGGAGGGCTCCTCCTGCACGATCTCGACGTTCTTGGTGCGCAGCACGTTGATCAGGTCGCGATCGAACGGCGCGGTGATGGTGGACGACTGTCCACCCCGGGTGGTGTAGGTGATCTGGCTGGTGCCGCCGCGCATGTCGCCGCCGAAGGCGACCTTCTGCACGTTGCCGCTGTCCACCTGGTCCAGGAACTGCGAATAGGACGCACCCTGCGCACCGGCCCCGGAGGACTTGGGCGAGAAGCTCTGGAAGACCACCATCAGCACGACGGCGACGACCACCCATAGCAGGAGGTTCTTGGTCAAGTCGTTCATCCTCATTGGCTCCGGTGTTCCTCTCAGTGCGGGCGTTGCGTTGGGGTTGAAACTTACGTTGCGAGCTTACTTCATGTGGGCGCGTTTGCCCTGACCCAAGGCGTACACCTCGGGAGAGCGTTTGCGCGACGCTTCCGGCTTGCGGATGGAGACCTTGTCGTAGCGACGGCGCATTTCACGCACGTAGTCGTCAAAGCCCACACCCTGGAACAGCTTGATCAGGAACGCCCCGCCGGTCTTCAGGTGGTTGTCGGCGAAGTCCAGCGCCAGCTCCGCCAGATGCATCATCCGCGGCTGGTCGACCGCGTCCATGCCACTTTTATTGGGGGCCATGTCCGACAGCACAAGGTCCACCGGCTCGTCCCCGAGCATGGCTTCGAACTGAGATAGGACGGCTTCTTCCCTGAAGTCACCGTGAAGGAACTCCACGCCCGCCAGCGGCGGCATGTCCAGGATGTCCAGCGCCAGCACGCGGCCGGTATCGCCCATCTGTCTCCGAACCTGCTGAGACCATCCGCCAGGGGCGGCACCGAGGTCCACCACGACCATGTTCCGCTTCAGCAGGCGGTCACGTTCAAGCAACTCTTCAAGCTTGTAGGCCGCCCGCGAGCGCATGCCTTCGGCCTGCGCCTTCTTCACGAAGGGGTCGGAGAAGTGTTCCTTGAGCCAGCGCTGGCTGCTTTTGCTGCGGGTTGCCATTGGAAATAGGGGCTGATGGGGCCGTCATGATACCCTGATCCCCCCATTCAACCGTCTTTTCCTGCATGTCCATCGCCCTGACCGCCTCCCAGACCCGTTTCCTGCGCGGCCAAGCCCACGACCTGAAGGCCCTGCTGCAGACCGGCGGCAAGGGAGTGACCCCGGCCTTCATCGCGGAGCTGAACGAAGTGCTGGAGCGCCACGAGCTGGTCAAGGTCAAGGTCGCAGCCGAGGACCGCGAGGCCCGGGACGCGATGATCGGCGAGATCGTCGAAGCCACCGACAGTGCGCTGGTGCAGCGCATCGGTCACGTTGCCGTGCTGTATCGCCCGAGCAGGGAGCAGCGCCAGATCGTGCTGCCGCGCGGCTGATCGCGCTACCGCCATGCAGCTGAACCACGAGCCGCCCGATTACGCCTACAGCCTGCGCGCTGCCGATGGCCGCTCGGCCAAGGTCAATGACACGGTGCTGGCCAGCAGCTTTCTGCTGACGCCGGACCAGCTGGTCGAACATTGGCCTGTCGCCGATGCGGCGGCGCTGACGGTGGCCGACCTGGAACCGGTGCTGGCACTGAGTCCTGCATTGATCGTGCTGGGAACCGGCGAGCGGCAGGTGTTTCCGTCGGCTGCGGTCATGGCCGCCTGCCTGTCGCGCGGGATCGGCCTGGAAGTGATGAACAACCCTGCCGCGGCGCGCACCTTCAACATCCTTGCCGGCGAAGGCCGCAAGGTGGCGGCCGCGTTCATCCTGGAAGGTTGAGGACCACCGCCGGGCATGGCCCGGCGCTACCGTACCTGCCTGCGCTAGCGCGCTGGCAGGTACTGCTGCGGATCGACCGGCTTGCCGTTGTAGCGGATCTCAAAGTGCAGCATGTCGCGATTCGCGCCGGTGCGCCCCATCTCGGCAATCTGCTCACCCGCCTTCACGCTCTGTCCCTCATTGACCAGGCGCTTGCGGTTGTGGCCGTAGGCCGACAGCCACTGGTCGCTGTGCTTGATGATGATCAGCTCGCCATAGCCGACCAGTCCGGCGCCCGAGTACACCACCACACCGTTGGCGGTGGCCTTGACGGCCTGCCCGCTGGTGCCGGCAATGTCGACGCCCTGCTTGGTTGCGTCGCCTGCCACGTAGCGGCCCACGATCGCGCCATCGGCTGGCCAGCGCCAGGCGATGTTGCTCTTCACCGGACCGGCCGGTGCCGTGGCCGGTGCCGTGCTGCCGCCGCTGCGCGGCGCGGTGACCACGGTGGTCGGTGCGCGGCCGCTGCTGGCCCCCGGCGGATACAGGCGGATGACCTGCCCCGGATAGATCGTCGACGGGTTGTCCAGGCTGTTCCACGCGATCAGATCGGCCGGGGTGATGTCGTGGATGCGGGCCAGCGCGTAGATCGTGTCGCCCTTGCGCACGACCACGGTCTGCCCCGGCTTGGCCACCGAAGTCTTGGGCGTAGTGACCGCCGCCCCGCCACCACTGCCATTGGGCCGCACCACCGTGGCAGTGCCACAGGCAGCCAGGCCGGAAACCAGCAGCACCAGCGCGCCGACGCGCACTCCCTTGCTCAGACGATCAGCACTCATGCGAACTTCGACCTCCATACAAGCCAGGCGATCAGCACCACCACCAACGCGGTGGCGATCCAGCCCAGCGGTTCAATCCAGCGACGCAGCGCCGCTTCGGCGCGCGCTCCACCGATGCGGATCACGGCAGCGAGCACATACACGCGCTTGCCGCGTCCGATCAGCATGCTCAGCAGGTACTGCGGCATCGGTACGCCGACGATACCCGATGCCCACGTGAAGACCTTCATCGGGATCGGCATGAAGCCGCCCAGGACCAGGAACGTGAACACCGCCCACGGCGATTCGGCCATCTTCTCCTGCACGGTGGTGATGCCCTGTTCGATTGCCGGCAACATGCCCAGCACTTCGAACAACGGCTTGATCGCCTCGAATGCGAAGTGACCCAGCGCATAGCCGACCACGGCACCGACCATCGAACCGGCCAGGCTGAGGGTCGCGAACCACCAGCCGCGCCGGGGTTGAGCCACGCACATCGGGGCCAGCATCACTTCCGGCATCACCGGAAAGATGATCGCCTCGAAAAAACTCAGCACCGTCAGGTAGGTCGGCGCGCGTTCGTGCGCCGCCCACTTCATCGCCCGCTCGTACAGCGGTCCGAAAATCTTCATGCAACCCTGCTCCGTGGATTCAATCCAGCATGCCAGACAGCAGCGGCACGAAGGTGACCGGTGCCAGCACGCGCTGTTCGACGCTGCCGTCGGCCCTGCGGTCCAGCTGCACCAGCGACTGTGCACTGGCACCGCCGACCGGCGCCACCAGCCGGCCACCTTCGGCCAGCTGCTCGATCAGTGCGTCGACCAGCGCCGGGGCCGCAGCTGTGACGACGATGGCATCAAACGGGCCGTGCTCGGCCCAGCCGACACGGCCGTCATCGTGCTTGGTGCGGATGTTCATGCCGAGTGCGCGGAACCGCTTGCGGGCCTGCCGCAGCAGGTCGCCGATGCGCTCCACGGTGTAGACCTCCAGGCCCAGTGCACCAAGCACGGCGGCCTGGTAGCCGGAGCCCGTCCCCACCTCCAGCACCCGCTTGGGCGCCACCTGCACGACCGCTTCGGTCATCCGCGCCACCACCCAGGGTTGCGAGATGGTCTGGCCGTGGCCGATCGGCAGCGCGGTGTCTTCATAGGCCCGCGAGGCCAGGGCCTCGTCGATGAACAGATGGCGGGGCACCACCCGGATCGCGTTCAGCGTGGATTCGTCGACGATGCCGGCTTCGCGCAGGCGATCGACCAGACGATCGCGGACGCGCTGTGACGTCATGCCGATGCCGACGGCTTCCGGTTGCAGGCGCAGGCGTGGGCTCATGCCGGCTGGTCCAGCGCGGCGCTGAGACCGCCGACCCAGCTGGCCACTTTCTCAAGCGCCTGATAGCGGGTCAGATCCACCTGGATCGGGGTGATCGAGATATGCCCGGTACGCACCGCGTGGAAGTCGGTGCCGGGGCCGGAGTCCTGCTCGCGGCCCGCCGGACCGATCCAGTACACCTCGTTGCCGCGTGGATCCTTCTGCGGGATGCAGCCTTCGGCGCGATGGCGGTTGCCCAGCCGGGTGACTTCGAAACCCTTGACCTCGGTCCACGGCAGGTCGGGCACGTTGACGTTGAGGATGGTGTCCGCCGGCAGCGGGTCGGCCTTGAGGCGGGCGACGATTTCCACGGCGGCACGCGCCGCGGTCTCGAAGTGACGGGGATCGTGATTGCGGGTCACCAGGGACACCGCCACCGCGGGCAGGCCGAGGAAGCGCCCCTCCATCGCCGCCGAGACGGTTCCGGAATAGATCACGTCGTCACCCAGGTTGGCGGCGTTGTTGATGCCCGACACGACAATGTCGGGTTCGAACTCCAGCAGGCCGGTCAGCGCCAGATGCACGCAGTCGGTGGGCGTGCCGGCCACCGACACGGTGTAGTGATCGATGCGCTTGAGCCGGATGGGCAGGTCCAGGGTCAGTGAATTGCTGGCGCCTGAGCGATCGCGGTCGGGTGCGACCACCGTCACTTCGTGGCCGGCGTCACGCAGTACCGAGGCAAGCATCCGGATACCTGCGGCGTCGACGCCATCGTCGTTACTGACCAGAATTCGCATCTTCGATTTAACCGCTTGATTTTCCAAGAATTCGATTCCGTCACCGTGCGGTGTTGGCGGGACCGTCGTGCTTCCCTGCGGAAGCCGACGACCCTGCAGGGGCATCGTCTATTGTGCCGCATGCGAGCCGCAGGTCCTACCCTGCCGGCGGTCACGACTGGCCTCGCATTGCGATAGGCAGGCCCGCGTCACCGGTTTACCCTGTGCGCATGTCGCATCCAGAAGACGAAGACCCCGCCGCGCTCTTCCGCGCGGCCATCGGCGAAGTGACGCCGCTGCGCAAAGAGGCCGAACCCGCGCCGGCCGCTGCCCGGCCGAAGCCGCGCGCGCGCATGGCCGAACGCGACGAGGCCGAGGCCGCCGGCGAGTTCGCCCGGCTGTTGCGCGACAGCGCACCGCTGGAAGCCGGGGATGTGGCCAGCTACCGGCGCGACGCCCTTCCGCCGCGGCTGTTCCAGCGTCTCAAGCGCGGCCAGTACTCGGTGCAGGACGAGCTGGATCTGCATGGCGCGACCGCAGCGCAGGCCGAGGCCATGCTGCGCCAGTTCCTGCTGGAGGCGCACGCACATGAGTATGGCTGCGTGCGCATCATCCACGGCAAGGGACTGCAGTCCGACGGTGGTGCGCCGGTCCTGAAGAATCTGGTCGACCGGCTGCTGCGCCTGCGCAACGATGTGCTTGCCTTCCATTCGGCGCCGACCAGCCAGGGCGGAACCGGTGCCGTACTGGTGCTGCTGTCCCGGCGCTGATGCAATCCGCTCAGGACTGCGCGGCGTCCTCGACCGGTCCGAGCTCGTGCAGGACCGCGGTGGCGTAGCAGCCCGGCGGCAGCGCGAACGACAGCTCAAGCACATCTTCCGCCAGCCACTGGTGCTGCAGCAGCGCAGGACGCAGGCGCAACGCGCGGCGCTCCTGCTTCAGCCGTGCCTCTTCCAGTCCGGCACGCAGCGCCTTCGATTCCTCGTCGTCGAGCGCGCGCAGTTCGAGCTCGCGGGCTGCGCCGGTACTGCGCAGCTCGCCCTCTCCCCACAACGGCGCGCTGGGATGGATATCGAACCCGGCCAGCCGCGCTGCCAGTGCATCGGTGTAAGGCTCCGGACCAAACACGCTGCGGCTGCCATCCAGCATCCACACCTCACCGTCCAGCGGCTGGTCCCAGACACCCTGCTCCACGCGTGCGGCAAGCACGCGATTGAACAGTGCTGAACGCGCAGCCGACAGCAGCAGCGAGCGCTGGTCCTTGCGCATGCGGCGGCCACCGAACATCGCCAGCGCTGCCGGAACGTTGCCGCCATCGCGGCCGAAACGCTGCTCGCCGAACCAGTTCGGCAAACCACGATCGGCAATCTGCCGCAGGCGTTCGCTGATTGCGACCGCATCGCCGCGTACCTGGCGCAGCACCAGCCTGAAACGATTGCCGGCCAGCGCGCCACGCTGCAGCTTGCGGTTGTGCCAGGTTGCATCGAGCACTTCGATATCATCGCTGGCCAGCAGCGCCAGATCCGGCGCGACGCGCTTGGGCAGATGCACACTGAAGCGCTGGGTGGTGACCGCGTGGCGATCCTTCATCCCGGCATAGCTGACCGCCATCTCCGGCAGACCAGCCCACTTGGCCAGCACCTTGGCCACATGCACGGTGTTGGCACCGCGCTTGCGGACATGCAGCAGCAGATGCTCGCCCTCGCCCGTGGCCTCAAAGGCCGGCAGCTCGTCGACCTGGAAATCCTCCGGCGTGGTGCGGATGCGCGCCTGCAGCAGCGGCGCACCGAAGGCGAGCGGCAGCGGAATCATACCGCCACCAGCAGGACCACAGCCTGTGCCGCGATGCCTTCACCGCGACCGGTGAAGCCAAGCTTCTCCGACGTGGTGGCCTTTACGCTGACCGCATCCAGTGGCAGCTGCAACAGTGCCGCGATGCATTCACGCATTGCCAGCGCATGCGGCCCGACCTTCGGTCGTTCACAGATCACGGTGACATCAGAGTTGCCGACGCACCAGCCACGCTCACGCAGGAGAGCGTCGCAGTGGCGGACGAAGTCGCTGCTGTCGGCCCCCTTCCAGCGATCATCGCTGGGCGGAAAGTGCTGGCCGATGTCGCCCAGCGCCAGCGCGCCGAGCATGGCGTCACACAGCGCGTGCAGGATCACGTCGCCATCGCTGTGCGCGAGCACACCGTGGCTGTGCGGCACGCGCACGCCTCCCAGCATGATGTGGTCACCCTCACCAAAGGCGTGGACGTCGTAGCCCTGGCCGATGCGGACGGGCGGGAACGGAGCAGTGCTCATGGATGCAACCCTTGCAGCAGGGCCGCGCGGGCGTTCAGCCGGCGCGGCGGGAAAGTACGAATTCGAAGCGGTCCAGGTCGGCGGGCGTGGTGACCTTGAAGTTGTCCTCGCTGCCTTCAACCAGCAGCGGGCGCTGGCCCTGGCGTTCCATGGCCATGGCTTCGTCGGTGACGTCCACGCCGGACGCAGCGGCGTCGGTCAGCGCGCGGATCAACTGATGGCGGCGGAACAGCTGCGGGGTCAGCGCGCGCCACAGGCGCTCGCGGGGCTCGGTGCCGTCGATGCCACCATCGTCACCGGCCCGCTTCAGGGTGTCGCGTACCGGCGCGGCAAGAATGGCCCCGACCGGATCGGTACGGCCAACCTCCAGCAGGCGGCCCAGGTCGGCCAGCGACAGATTGGGCCGCGCGGCATCGTGCACCAGCACGAACTCATCGGCGCGGACGCTCTCCGGCAGCGCAAGCAGGCCGGCCAGCACGGAGGCGGCGCGGGTCGCCCCCCCCGTGCAGGTCAGCACCGGCTTGCCGGCCCATTCGCTCCAGCCCGGCCAATCCGCGTCATCCTCGCCGATCACCACCATCGCGCCGGCAACGGCCGGGTGGGCCAGCAGTGCCTGCAGGGTGTGGGCCAGCAGCATCTGCCCGCCCGCCTGCAGATACTGCTTGGGCAGTGGCGCACCGAAGCGGGCGCCACGACCGGCAGCGGGAACGACCACCCAGATCGCCGCGCTCATGGCACGTCCGCCGGGTGGTCGCCCGCATGTTCGGGCATCGGCACCGGCGGCTGCGCCGGACGAACCGGCGCGTCGTCGACCACCCGGTAGAACTTCTCGCCGGGCTTGATCATGCCCAGCTCACTGCGTGCGCGCTCTTCGATGGCGGACTGGCCTTCCTTGAGGTCCTTCACTTCGGCAGCCAGCGCATCATTGCGCTGCTGCAGACCTTCGTTGTCCCGTTCCTGGCCGGCAACCTGGGCTTCGAGCATCATCACTTCCCCCGAATTGCCCGGGCCGAACCAGAAACGGTACTGCAGCCATGCCAGCAGCAGGGCCAGCACCAGCAGCAGCCAGCGCCAATCGCGCATGGCCTCAGCGCTTCAGCGAAACGAACGCGTCACGACCGGCGTAACGCGCGCCGGCACCGAGGGCTTCCTCGATGCGCAGCAGCTGGTTGTACTTGGCCACGCGATCGCTGCGGCACAGCGAGCCGGTCTTGATCTGGGTGGCAGTGGTCGCCACGGCGATGTCGGCGATGGTGGTGTCTTCGGTTTCACCCGAACGGTGCGACACGACAGCGGCGTAACCTGCGCGGTCAGCCATGGCAATCGCTTCCAGGGTTTCACTCAGGGTGCCGATCTGGTTGACCTTGATCAGGATGGCATTGGCAGTACCGGAGTCGATGCCCTCCTGGAAGATCTTCGGATTGGTCACGAACAGGTCATCGCCCACCAGCTGCACCTTCTTGCCGATGCGATCGGTCAGCAGCTTCCAGCCCGCCCAGTCGTTCTCGGCCAGGCCATCCTCGATGGTGATGATCGGGTACTGCGCGGCCCAGTCGGCAAGGAAGTCGACGAACTGCTCGGAGGTCAGGCGCTTGTTCTCGCCGACCAGGTTGTACTTGCCGTTCTCGAAGAACTCGCTGGAGGCCACGTCCAGACCCAGCAGCACGTCCTCGCCGGCGGTGTAGCCGGCCTTGCCGATCGCTTCGAGAATGGTGTCCAGCGCCTCGACGTTGCTGCGGAAGTCCGGTGCGAAGCCGCCTTCGTCACCGACCGCGGTGCTCAGGCCATGCCCCTTCAGCACCGACTTCAGCGAGTGGAAGATCTCGGTGCCGGCGCGCAGCGCTTCGGAGAACGAGGTGAAGCCGACCGGCAGCACCATGAATTCCTGGAAATCGACGTTGTTGTCGGCATGCGCGCCGCCGTTGATGATGTTCATCATCGGCACCGGCAGCGACGGGGTCACGCCGGTCCTGCCGGCCAGGTACTGCCACAGCGCCTGCTTGCTGGATGCTGCGGCGGCGTGCGCGGCCGCCATCGAGACACCGAGCAGCGCGTTGGCGCCCAGACGGCCCTTGTTCTCGGTGCCATCAAGGTCGATCAGGCGGCGGTCCAGGCCGGACTGGTCGGTGGCCTCGAAGCCCTTCAGCGCGGCAGCGATGGTCGTGTTGACGTTGTCGACGGCCTTGCGCACGCCCTTGCCCAGGTAGCGGGTCTTGTCGCCGTCACGCAGCTCGACCGCTTCCTTGGTGCCGGTCGAGGCGCCGGAGGGAACCGCGGCACGACCGAACGAACCGTCCTCCAGGGTGACTTCGGCTTCCAGCGTGGGGTTGCCACGGCTGTCGAGGATTTCACGGGCGTGGATGCTGCGGATCGTACTCATGGTCGGGCCGGTTACCTGTATGGAGAGGGGGCGACAAAACGAATGCCGCGTGATTATCCCCGGCTGCCCGCCCGTTGCCAAATGGCGTTGCTGGCCAGCAGCGGATCGCGGACGGATGCCAGCACCGGCAGGCTGATCACCAGCCCCAGCAGAGCGAGCAGCAGCGCCGCAATTGCCGCCATTCCCCGGCCTCGCTGCAGTCGCCAGGCCAGCACCGAAGCCACGCCGCTGCCCAGGCCGGACAGGGCCAGCATGCCTATCGCCAAGAACAGCGCGGGCTGTGCCTCACGCAGGGTCTGGTCCCCATCACCAGGGGATCCGGAGGCCGACAGAAACACCAGCAGGCCAACCGCCATCCCGCCCCAGGCAAGCACGGCCAATACCAGCGAGATCGCCCCCAGCGGCCATCGGTGCCAGTGCGGAGGCCTGTTCATCGCAGCACCTTCGAGCCCACGTGCCTCGAGTTGCAGCCCGCCTTGGGTCCCGCGCAGCCCGCGCGGGACCCTGCTCCCGCCCAGGTCAGGCGCGCGCTTCCTGCAACAACTGGCCACCGGCCTTGCGCTCGCGTGCGGCGCGGATGAAGCCGATGAACAGCGGGTGGCCGTCACGCGGCGTGGACAGGAACTCCGGATGCGCCTGGCAGGCCAGGAACCAGGGATGCGCATCGCGCGGCAGCTCGACCACTTCCACCAGGGTGTCGTCCATCGACTTGCCGGCGATCACCAGGCCGGCGTCTTCCAGCTGGGTGCGGTAACGGTTGTTGAACTCATACCGGTGGCGGTGGCGCTCGGCCACCACGTCCTTGCCGTACAGCTCACGCGCCAGCGTGCCCGGCTTCAGGCGCTGCTCCTGCAGGCCCAGACGCATGGTGCCGCCCAGGTCGCTCTTGTCGTCGCGCTTCTCGACGTCACCGGCAGCGGTGCGCCACTCGGTGATCAGGCCGATCACCGGATTTGGCGACTGGCGATCATTCTCGGTGCTGTTGGCACCTTCGAGGCCGACCACGTTGCGCGCGTAATCGACCACGGCCGCCTGCATGCCGTAGCAGATGCCGAAGTACGGCACCTGGTTCTCGCGGGCGAACTTCGAGGTCAGCACCTTGCCTTCGAAACCACGGTCGCCGAATCCGCCCGGCACCAGGATGCCATCGACATCGGCCAGCGCGGCCATGTCCGTGCCTTCCAGGTCCTGCGCTTCCAGCCACTTCAGATTGACCCGGGTGCGCTGGCGCAGGCCACCATGCTTGAGTGCTTCGCCGACCGACTTGTATGCATCCTGGTGGTCGACGTACTTGCCGACCACGGCGATGGTCACCTCGTCGAGCGGATGCAGCGTGGCGTCGACCGCGTCCTCCCACACCGACAGATCGACAGGACCGGCCTTGTCAGCGAGCTTCAGCTGGTTGACGACAATCTCATCCAGGCCCTGCGCATGCAGTCCCGAAGGGATGCGATACAGCACATCCACGTCCGGCACGCTGATCACGGCGCGTTCGGAAACGTTGGTGAACTGGGCGATCTTGCGACGCTCCGAATCGGGCACGGCCTGCTCCGAACGGCACAACAGCACATCCGGCTGGATGCCGATCGAACGCAGCTCCTTCACCGAGTGCTGGGTCGGCTTGGTCTTCAGTTCGCCGGCCGCGCCGATGTACGGCACCAGGGTGAGGTGCATGAACAGCGCCTTCTCCGGACCACGCTCGGTACGCACCTGGCGGATCGCCTCCAGGAACGGCAGCGATTCGATGTCGCCGACGGTGCCGCCGATCTCGACCAGGGCGACGTCATAGCCTTCGGTGGCTTCGTCGATGCAACGACGGATCTCGTCGGTAATGTGCGGAATGACCTGCACGGTCGCGCCAAGGTAATCGCCGCGACGCTCCTTGCGGATCACGTTCTCGTAGATGCGACCGGTGGTGACCGAATTCTTGCGGCTCAGGCGCGTCCGCACGAACCGCTCGTAGTGGCCCAGATCGAGATCGGTCTCGGCACCGTCATCGGTGACATAGACCTCGCCGTGCTGGAACGGGCTCATGGTGCCCGGATCAACGTTGATGTAGGGGTCGAGCTTCATCATCGTGACCTTCAGGCCACGGGCTTCGAGAATGGCGGCCAGCGACGCAGCGGCAATGCCTTTGCCGAGCGAGGACACCACGCCGCCGGTTACGAAAATCAAGGGAGTCATGGCTGCAAGCATCCTGTCTGGAAATGGAAAACGACAGCGCCACGCACGCCCTGGGGGCGGACATGGCGCTTGAAGGGGGTTTTCCGGTTCGCTGGGGCAGCGAGGGAGGTGCCGATCCGTGCGGCGGCTGGCGCCAGACGGTAACCATCGCGCGAGGTCGGGGCAACCGCGCCGGTCACATCGACCGTCACCTGCGACCCGCATTGCTGGAGGCCACGCATGGCCGTGCCAGCCCATTCGCAAATGGTGGACACGCACTACTCCCGGAAAGCCATAGTTTACAGATAGATGGCCGCCAACCCAAGAGGCTTGTGCAGGCCGACCGAACGAAAAACGCCCCCTTGCGGGGGCGTGGCGTCGCCAGAAGCCCGCTTCTACAGGGCTTCCGCGGGAAAGGGAGGGTGCGCGTGCGCTCAGCGCTTCTTGCGCGCCTCTTCCTCTTCTTCCTGCTGCGGAACCGGCTGGCCCTTGGCCTTCAGCTCCGCATTGGCCTGCGCGCGGCGCTTGGCCTTGGCGTCGGCTTCGGCCTGTGCCTTGTCGGCCTGGTCACCCTGCTGCGGGGCCGGCTGGCCGGCGTTCTGCGCCATCACCAGCGGCACCGCAACGGCGGCAGCGGCCAGGATCGCAATGGTCAGCAACTTCTTCATGGAGTCCTCCTCGCGGTATGGCTGGGACATGGGGACGCTGGCGTCCGGATTCCAGCGGCTGCCATTTTACCCCCTCCCCGGTGGCGAGGCTGAACCGCAGGCGTGCAAATTCGCCGCCCAGACCGCACACTTGCGCGTCGCTCCGCGCTTTAGAACATAGATGAACGCCCGCTATAACGCCGCCGATATTGAAGTCCTGTCCGGCCTTGACCCGGTCAAGCGCCGTCCCGGCATGTATACCGACACCGCGCGCCCCAACCACCTGGCGCAGGAAGTGATCGACAACTCGGTGGACGAGGCCCTCGCCGGCCACGCCCGCTCGATCGAGATCACCCTGTACAAGGACGGCAGCGTGGAGGTCAGCGATGACGGCCGTGGCATGCCGGTGGACATCCATCCGGAAGAGAAGATCCCGGGTGTCGAGCTGATCCTGACCCGCCTGCACGCGGGCGGCAAGTTCAGCAACAACAACTACACCTTCTCCGGCGGCCTGCACGGCGTCGGCGTCAGCGTGGTCAACGCGCTGTCGACCCTGGTGGAGGTGCACATCAAGCGTGAAGGTGCCGAACACCGCATCACCTTCCGTAACGGTGACCGCGCCACGCCGCTGGAAGTGGTGGGCACGGTCGGCAAGAAGAACACGGGTACCCGCGTGCGCTTCTGGCCCGACCCGAAGTACTTCGATACGCCGAAGTTCGCGGTGCGCGCGCTCAAGCATCTGCTGCGCGCCAAAGCGGTGTTGTGCCCGGGCCTGACCGTGAAGCTGACCGACGAAGCCACCGGCGAAGTCGACACCTGGTACTACGAGGACGGCCTGCGCGACTACCTGAAGCTGGAGCTGGGCGAGCGCGAAATGCTGCCGGCCGACCTGTTCGTCGGCAACCTGAAGAAGGACACCGAAGTGGTGGACTGGGCCGTGGCCTGGCTGCCGGAAGGCGAGCTGGTCCAGGAAAGCTACGTCAACCTGATCCCGACCGCCCAGCACGGTACCCACGTCAACGGCCTGCGCACCGGCCTGACCGAGGCGCTCCGAGAGTTCTGCGACTTCCGCAACCTGCTGCCGCGTGGCGTGAAGCTGGCGCCGGAAGACGTGTGGGACCGCGTGTCGTTTGTGCTGTCGCTGAAAATGACCGATCCGCAGTTCAGCGGGCAGACCAAGGAACGCCTGTCCTCGCGGCAGGCCGCCGGTTTCGTGGAAGGTGCCGCGCACGATGCATTCAGCCTGCTGCTGAACCAGAACGTGGAACTGGGCGAGAAGATCGCGCAGATCGCCATTGAGCGCGCCAGCGCACGCCTGAAGACCGAAAAGCTGGTGGTCCGCAAGAAGGTCACCCAGGGCCCTGCCCTGCCGGGCAAGCTGGCCGACTGCATCAGCCAGGACCTGTCGCGTACCGAACTGTTCCTGGTGGAAGGTGATTCGGCAGGCGGCAGCGCCAAGCAGGCACGCGACAAGGATTTCCAGGCGATCATGCCGCTGCGCGGCAAGATCCTGAACACCTGGGAAGTCTCCTCCAACAGCGTGCTGGCCTCGGAAGAAGTGCACAACCTGGCCATCGCCATCGGCTGCGATCCGGGCAAGGATGACATCAGCGGCCTGCGCTACGGCAAGGTGGTGATCCTGGCCGACGCCGACTCGGACGGCCTGCACATCGCCACCCTGTTGACGGCGCTGTTCCTGAAGCACTTCCCGGCGCTGGTCGACGCTGGCCACGTGTTCGTGGCAATGCCACCGCTGTTCCGCATCGACGTGGGCAAGCAGGTCTTCTACGCACTGGACGAGGAAGAAAAGCGCTCCATGCTGGACAAGATCGAGCGCGAGAAAATCAAGGGCGCGGTCAACGTGACCCGGTTCAAGGGCCTGGGCGAAATGAACCCGTCGCAGCTGCGTGAGTCCACCATCCACCCGGACACCCGTCGCCTGGTGCAGCTGACCGTGGACGATCGCGAGCAGACCCGTTCGCTGATGGACATGCTGCTGGCCAAGAAGCGGGCGTCTGACCGCAAGGGCTGGCTGGAGACCAAGGGCGATCTGGCGTCGCTGGAAGTCTGACCCCAGCGCGGGCCGGGGCCGTTTCCTGTCGGGAAACGGCTCTGGCTGCATGGCCTGGCAGTACCGGTTCAGGCCGCCCACCGGGGCATTACACCCCCATCGGCAAACCCTGCGGGTCCATAATGCGCGCTCATCCGCGTGGACCACCGCATTGCCCAGCCACTCGCTGCTGTTCCCCGGCCTGCCGCTGCACAGCACGCGGCTGGTCCTGAGCCCGATCCGTCGTGATGACGCTGCTGCGTTGTTCACGCTGCAATCCAACCCGGCGGTGATGCGCTGGTGGAACCATCCTGCCTGGACACGGCCAGGCGAAGCCCGCGAACAGATCGACGACGACCTCGCCGCACACGCCATCGGCACCCAGCTCAAGCTGGCCGTGCGCGAATCGCTGGAAGGGCCGTTGCTGGGCATCTGCGTGGTGTTTGCCGTCGATCGCGATGCTGCGCGTGCCGAGATCGGCTATCTGCTGGCACCTGAGGTCCAGGGCCGGGGCTACATGCATGAGGCGTTGCAGCAGGTGCTGGCCTACCTGTTCCGGACGCTGCGCCTGCATCGCGTCGAAGCCGAGATCGATCCGCGCAATGCGGCCTCCGCGCACGTGCTTGAACGCCTCGGCTTCCATCGTGAGGGCCTCCTGCGCCAACGCTGGCGCATCCAGGGCGAGTTGGCCGACTCGGCTGTGTACGGGCTGCTGGCCGATGACGAAGCCGCGAGGGCCCTGCCCACTTGACCCAATCTGGCCGCAACCGACGACAACGCCCGGCCATGGCTTTGGACACATACGGCGCGGCACCCTGGAGGCCTAGCATCGAAACCCCCTTCCGCTGCCGATCCGGTGCCATGAAGTTCCTGCTGCACACTGCCGCGCTCTGCGTCGGCCTGCTCATTGCTCCTGCCAGCGTGCTGGCCGCGCCCGCCGCCGAGTCCAAGCCCGATGCCAGGGACGACAGGACCGAAGCACCTGCGCTGCCGGCCGACGCCTCCGCCCGCCAGAGCATCCGCCTGGCAGGCCGCACGCTCGACTACACCGCCACCGTAGGGACCCTGCCGGTACGTGACGAGAAGGGCAAGGTGATCGCCGATGTAGTGTTCACCGCCTACACGATGCCCGGTAAGGACCGGCCGGTGACCTTCGCGCTCAACGGCGGGCCCGGCGCGTCCTCGGTGTATCTCAATCTGGGCGCCATCGGCCCGAAGGTCGTGACCTTCGGCTCGGAGGGCGACAGCGCGTCGGCGCCGGCCACGCTGCATGATAATCCGGGAACGTGGCTGGACTTCACCGACCTGGTCTTCATCGACCCGGTCGGCACCGGCTTCAGCCGTGCCCGCATCGGCGATGACGAAGCCAAGAAGGCGCTGTACAACCCCAGTGCCGACATCGAGTACCTGTCGCGATCGATCTACGACTGGTTGCTGCGCAACCAGCGCATGGCGTCGCGCAAGTATCTCACCGGTGAGAGCTACGGTGGCTACCGCGGCCCACGCATCACCCACTACCTGCAGACGCGGCTGGGCGTCGCGATGAACGGCCTGGTGCTGGTCTCGCCGTACCTGAGCCCGACCCTGGAAGACAACGCCGACGTCTCGCCGATGGCGTGGATGCAGACGCTGCCGTCGATCGCAGCGGCGCACCTGGAGCGCCAGGGCCGCCTGACCGACGCGGCGATGCGTGAGGTGATCGAGTACACCCGCGGCGATTACGCCACCGCCCTGATGAAGGGCCGCAGCGATCCGCAGGCCACCGAAGCGATGCTGCGCCGGGTCACCGAGCTGACCGGGCTGGACCCGCAGTTCGTGCGTCGTGCCGGCGGCCGCCTGGAAACCCAGGCCTATCTGCGCGAAGTGTTCCGCGACAAGGGCACGCTGGGCAGCCGCTACGACTCGAACGTGACGGCGTTTGATCCGTTCCCGAACGATCCGGAACAGCGCGCCAACGATCCCCTGCTCGACAGCATCATCGCGCCGACCACCACCGCGATGGTCGACTTCGTCACCCGCGTGGTGGGCTGGAAGGTCGATGCGCGCTACCAGGCATTGAACTACGAGGTGAACCGGCTGTGGGACCGCAACGGCGACCTGCGCCAGGGTGCGGTGACCCAGCTGCGCCAGGCGGTGGCGATCGATCCGAATCTGCAGGTGCTGATCGCGCACGGCTGGAATGACCTGTCATGCCCGTTCATGGGCTCGATCCTGACCGTGGACCAGATGCCGGCGATGGGCAGCAACCCGGACCGCGTGCAGGTGCGCAGCTACCCGGGCGGGCACATGTTCTACAGCCGTGCCGACAGCCAGGCGGCATTCCGCAAGGATGTGCAGGCACTGTTCCAGCGCAACTGAGGGGTTCGGCCGGGTCGCGGCCCGGCGCCCGCTGACGGCAACGGCAACGGCAAAGCCGGGTTTCCGTGGGCTGGCGAGGTTCCTGCTGCTGTTGGTGGGTGTCGACCTTGGTCGACACGCTGGATACGGAAAAACGATCTGCCCATGAAAAAAGCCCGCCGGAATCCGGCGGGCTTTTTCATTTCCGGGGTCAGATCCCTATCTGCAGGGAAAGGGCTCTGACCCCAGGGTTGCTGGCATCAGGTCCAGCCGAACAGCTCGAACAGCTTCAGGATCAGGTACGCACAGCCGCCTGCCGCCGGGATGGTCAGGATCCAGGCCCAGACGATGCGCTCGATCACGCCGAACTTCAGCGAACGCGGATTCTTGGCAAAGCCCACGCCCATGATCGCGGTGGAGATGCTGTGCGTGGTCGAGACCGGCATGCCGAAATGGGCGGCCAGGGTCAGGATGGTGGCCGAGCTGGTCTCCGCCGCGAAGCCGTGGATCGGATGCAGCTTGACCATCTTGTGGCCCAGCGTCTTGATGATCTTCCAGCCACCCGAAGCCGTACCGGCGGCCATCACCACCGCACAGGTCAGCACGATCCACATCGCGATGCCGTCACCGGCCTGCGCATCCGGGTGCATGAAGGCCAGCCAGGACGGCAGGTTGTCCAGTGCACCGGTGGCTTCGGCACCGATCAGGGTCATGGCGATGATGCCCATGGTCTTCTGTGCGTCGTTGTGCCCGTGTGCGAAGCCCATGTAGGCGGCCGAGACGATCTGCGCCTTGCCGAAGAAGGCATTGACCCAGCGCGGACGGGCCAGGCGGCCAATCGCACCACCGATCCTGGCCAGACCCGCAATCAGGCCCCACAACAGCACCATCACCACGATGCCCAGCAGGAAGCCGGCAATCGGCGAGGTGATCATCGGCACGAACACCTTCCACAGCAGGCCCTTGTTCTGCGCCCAGCTGCCGAGCCGCTCGGACCAGATCAGCGCATCCCAGTTGTTGTGGGCGGCCGCCAGGCCGGCGCCGCACAGGCCACCGATCAGGGCGTGCGAGGACGAGGACGGCAGTCCCTTCCACCAGGTGATCAGGTTCCAGATGATGCCGCCCAGCAGGGCGCACAGGATCACCTGCGGGGTGACATCGACCACGTTGGTGTTGAGCAGGCCCGACGCAATGGTCAGCGCGACCGCGGTACCGGTCAGGGCACCGATCAGGTTCATGAAGGCGGCGAGCATCACCGCCCAGCCGGGCGAGAGCACCTTGGTCGCCACCACGGTGGCGATGGAGTTGGCGGTGTCGTGGAAGCCGTTGATGAACTCGAAGACGAGCGCAGCCAGGATCACCACCAGGACGAGGGTCAACATGCGGCGGCGTCCGTCAGCTGTTCTTCAGCACGATCTGGTACGCCACCACGCCGGCCTCGCGGCAACGGTCGATGGCTTTTTCCAGGATCTCGAAGAATTCCTTGAGCAGGAACATCTGCAGGTTGTCCAGGCGCCCGGAATAGATGTCACGGTACAGCTCCAGCATCAGCCGGTCGGCCTCGTTCTCCAGCGAGCGCAGCTTCTCGTTGAGCGCGGTCATCCGGTCCAGGTTCATGTGGCGCAGGTCGGCCACCATCTCCACCACCACGCCGGCGGCCTGCTCCAGCATCGCCGCGCGCGGCGCGAAGTCGATGTGCTCCAGGTGGGTCGTGGCCAGCGAATAGCGATCGGCGAACTTCTCGATCTGCTTGGGGATCTTGTACAGCGCCGACCCCAGCGCTTCGATGTCTTCACGCTCGATCGGCGTCATGAAGCTGTCCACCAGCGCCTGGCTGATCTTGTCCGACGCCGCGCGCTCGCGCAGGCGGGCCAGCTTGAAGGCGTCCAGCGCGGGCTGGCGGTCGGCCTCGCGCAGCATGGAATGCAGCGCCTTGGCGGCGTCGGAGGCCGCGACGGCAGCCTCATCGAGCAGGGTGTAGAACTGTTTGCCGGAACCGAAAATGGTCTGCAGAGAGAACATTGAGAAACCTGTCAGCCGTCGCGGGAAGGACGGCACCGGACGGAATTATGACGGCTAGATGACCATCTCGGGTATCCCCGCCCCCGTTCCGGGGGTGGAACCCGCCAACCTGAACAGGCAGTTGCCACCTTGCCACGGCCCTTTGCTAAGATGCCAGCGCGCCCTCGGGCGCACCTTATGGACGACGACCCTTATCCCCCAGCGCCGCGCCGGACTCTGCTCCTGAGCGCCTGCCGCCATCGCAAGCACCCGCCCTCCCTGCCACCAACCGGGGACGACGCCCGTGTTTGAAATGATCCTGATTGTCTTCGCGCTGGTTCTGTTGAACGGCTTCTTCGCCATGTCCGAGATGTCGGTCATGACCTCGCGCAAGAGCCGTCTCAAGCAGATGGCCGGCAGCTCCAAGCGCGCCGCCAAGGCCCTGGAGCTGTCCGAAAAGCCCGAGAGCTTCCTGTCCACGGTCCAGATCGGCATCACCGTCATCGGCGTGCTGACCGGCTACCTGGGCGGCGACGCCATCGGCGACGCCATTGCCGGCTGGCTGCAGGGCCTGATGCCCGGCTTCACCTACGCCTCCCAGGTCGGCACCACGCTGGCCGTGACCCTCATCACCTTCGTGACCCTGATCTTTGGTGAGCTGGTGCCCAAGCGGCTGGCCCTGACCCGCTCCGAGGCCATTGCCAGCCTGGTGGCCATGCCGATGAGCTGGCTGGCCAAACTGGCCCTGCCCTTCGTCTGGCTGCTGTCCAGGACGACCCAGCTGGTGCTGAAGGCACTTGGCCTGGGCAAGGACGAAGCCGCCTCGGTGACCGAAGAGGAGATCCGCATGCTGGTGGCCGAAAGCCACGAGGCAGGTGTGATCGATACCCATGAGCGCGACATGATGAACCGCGTGATGCGGCTGGGCGATCGCACCGCCGACAGCCTGATGACGCCGCGCAACCGGATCGCCTGGCTGGACACGCAGGCCGGCCTGGACCGCAACCTGGAAATCATGGCCGAGCATGAGTTCTCGCGCTATCCGGTCTATCGCGACAACGACATGGATGTGGTTGGTGTGCTTGAACTGAAATCGCTGGCGACCCGCATGGCACGCGGCGACAACGCGCTGTTCCAGACCCTGCGCGAGCCGTTGTACGTTTCCGAGTCCACCCATGCGATGAAGCTGCTGGAGATCTTCCGGGAAGAACAGCAGTCGATGGCGCTGGTCGTCGACGAATACGGCGAGATCCAGGGACTGGTCACCATCAGCGACCTGATGGGCGCAGTGGTCGGCCGCCTGCAGGCGGTGGAGAATGCCGACGAGGACGCACTGGTGGTGACCCGTGAGGACGGCTCGCTGCTGGTGGACGGCTCGCTGCCGGTGGACGACCTCCGCGAGCTGATCGGCAGCAACGAGCTTCCCGACGCCGAAGAGGGCGACTACTACACCCTGGCCGGCATGTGCATCCACTACTTCGGCCGCATCCCGCACGCGGGCGAGTACTTCGACTGGGCCGGCTGGCGCTTCGAGATCGTCGACCTGGACGGTGCACGTGTGGACAAGCTGCTGCTGCGCACGCTGTCGGACGAGCAGGCCGATGAGCTCACCGCCTGAGTCCGGCCCGCGCGACGCAGCACCTGCCTATCGCAACGAAGGCATCCGCACGCTGCTGGAGATGTTCGCCTGGGGTGACCCGGCCCAGCACATGAAGCTGGGCCAGATCCTGCAGGATCTGCAGCAGAGCGCCTTCGGCGTTTTCCTGTTCGTGGCGATCCTGCCGTCGTTCATCCCCATTCCGGGGCTGGGCGGTGCGGTCAGTGGCCCCCTGGTGATCCTGATCGGCCTGCAGATGCTGTGCTGCATGCGGCGCCCCTGGCTGCCAGGCTTCATTGCCCGCCGCGGGCCGAAGCGCGGCACCATGCACCGCTTCCTTGACCGCATCGACCGCCCGCTGCGGCGCATGGACCGCATGCTCAAGCCACGCCTGCCGCAGCTGCTCAAGCCGCTGCCGGCTCACGCGTTCACCGGCGCACTGCTGGTCCTGCTGGGCATCCTGCTGTCGCTGCCGATCCCGTTCACCAACTATCTGTTCGGCTTCCAGCTGCTGCTGTTCTCCCTGGCCCTGCTCGAGCGCGACGGCGCGCTGATGCTGGTCAACTGGATCGGAGCATTGGCGGCAATCGCGTTCTTTGGTTTCAGTTCCGGCCAACTGGTGAGCTACACCGTCGAACTGTTCCAGCGCTGGTTCTGAACCGGGCCCATCAACGCAGGTCGACGAAACCGTTGTCGGCAAGCTGGCCTGGCTCATCCTGTACCGCAGACAGCACGAACGTCAGCGCCCTGCCCAGCAGCGTGCCCGGCCCATCCCAGTACTCGGCCGATTCGGCCTGCACGTGGATGAGCCGAAGGTTCGGATCGTCCTTGCCGCCGGGGAAGAACAGCTTCATCGCTGGCGACCACAGCGCTTCCACCTTGGCCCGATCGTCGACGATGCGCGCATTGCCCGCCACGGACGCATAGGTGTTCTTCGACGTCGAAGCGTAGGCCACGTTGACCCGCGGATTGAGCGCGATTTCCGCCACTTTCGGGCTGTCGGCTGCAGTAGCGAACCAGAGGTCACCATCGAAGGCGACCTGCTGGGTGCCGAGCGGACGGCTGTACAGGCGACCATCCACACCGACCGTGGTGAACATCGCCACCTCCACGTCCTTGATCAGTTCGGCCAGCTGGGCGATGTGTTCTGCGCGGGAATCCGACATGGGGAGCTCCAGGGGTAGGGAGCCCCCATCAGATGCGGAAGGTCTGCAATGCGCCGTGATGCAATCGTTCAGCCCGCGTGGCGATCGTGCCACGCCCGCATGGTCAGCTCGAACGAGCGCAGCCGCGCGCGATGGTCATACAGATTGGCGGTGAGCATCAGTTCGTCAGGTCGATGGCGTTGGACGAACGCGGCGATACCCTCGGCCACCTGCTGCGGATCACCCAGCACCGTGCACGCCAATGCCCGCTCGACCCCCAGTTTCTCGTGCGGCTCCCAGAACGATTCGATGTCGTCGATCGGTGCCGGGATCTTGCCGGGACGCCCCCGGCGCAGATTGACGAAGCTCTGCTGCTGGCTGGTGAACAGGCGGCGCGATTCGGCTTCGCTGTCGCTGGCCACCACGTTCAATGCCAGCATCGCGTGCGGTTGCTTCAACGTGGCCGAAGGACGGAATTCGCGGCGGTAGACTGCCAGCGCCTCATCCATCGCGTCCGGGGCGAAGTGCGAGGCGAAGGCGTACGGCAGCCCCATCGATGCCGCCATGCGCGCACCGAACAGGCTGGAACCCAGGATCCACGTCGGCACCCGCAGGCCGCCGCCAGGCACGGCCTGCACCGCCTGACCGGGCTGGACCGGCTCGAAGTAATGCAGCAGCTCACGCACATCCTGCGGGAACTGGTCAGCGCTGTCGAAATAGCGCCGCAGCGCGCGGGCGGTCGGCTGGTCGGTGCCGGGCGCCCGCCCCAGCCCCAGATCGATGCGGTCCGGATAGAGCGAGGCCAGCGTGCCGAACTGCTCGGCCACCTGCAGCGGCGCATGGTTGGGCAGCATGATGCCGCCTGCACCGACACGGATGCGCTGCGTGCCACCGGCAACGTGCCCGATCAGCACGGCGGTGGCCGCGCTGGCGATACCGGGCATGTTGTGGTGTTCGGCCAGCCAGTAGCGGCGGTAGCCCAGCGCATCGGCATGCTGGGCCAGTTCCAGCATGTTGGAGAAGGCGGCGGTGGTATCGCTGCCCTCGCAGACCGGGGCCAGGTCGAGGATCGACAACGGGATCATCAGGCGGTTTCCGTCAAAAGATCCCCTCTGCATGGGGTCGGCCCGGCACGGCGGCCAGTGCCGGTGGCGGGACGCTGATTCCTGCCGGGCGGGTCAGCTCCCCAGGTGGACCGGACAGCCGTGCACGACCGGCGCCCGGGACAGCCGCTCAGAAGGCGCTGGGGCGTGGTTCCGGCAGCGGCTCATCCACCAGCGGCCTGAGCTCCGCATCCAGCGCCACCCGTTCGTCGAACACGAAACAGCGCCCGTCGTAGCCCTCGCCCCCCACCTCCTCGAAGTAGCCGAGAATGCCGCCGTCGAGCTGCAGCACGTTGTCCATGCCGTCATTGAGCATCCACAGTGCGGCCTTCTCGCAGCGGATGCCACCCGTGCAGAAGCTGACCACGGTGCTGTCCTTCAATGCGTCGCGGTGCGGCGCCAGGGCCTCCGGCAGATCGGTGAACTTGTGGATCGGCAGCACCAGCGCGTCCTTGAACGTGCCGTACTCCACCTCCTGCAGATTGCGGGTATCGAGCATCACCACCGGCTTTCCCGCATCGTCGTGGCCCTGCCGCAGCCAACGTTGCACGGTGGCCGGATCGACCGCCGGCGCGCGTGGATAGGCCAGCGGCTGGCCGTCATCGCGGCGGAAACTGATGATCTCCGGCTTCACTCTGGCCTTGAGCCGCGCGAAGGGCTGATGCTCGCTGAAGCTGGTCTTGACCCGCATTCCGGCCAGACGCGGATCCTCACGCAGTGCCGCGTAGAAGCCCTCGATGGCGGCCGGGGCGCCCGCCAGGAACAGATTCAGGCCCTCGCCCGCCACCAGGATCGTGCCGCGCAGCCCAGCCGCTTCGGCACGCGCCAGCAGCTGGTCGCACAGAACCTCGGGGGCGTCGATGGCGGTGAAATGATAGGCGGCGGTATTGGCGATCATCCGCGCATTTTAGCGCCTGGCCGCCATCGGGTCAGGCCCCGGGGTCAATGATCGGCGGCTGGAGCGCCCTACCCCCGCAGCAGCATGAACGGCAGCAGCACCAGGGCAGCAGCGCCCAGCATCGCCAGCAGTACCAGCACGACATACAGCGGCCGGCGCCGCAGCAGGCTGCCGAAGGTCTCGGCCGTGCCATCACGCAGGGCCTGCTCACGCTCGGCCCGGATGCGTGGCGCGCGCTCGGCCTGGTACTCGGCCATCAATGCCTTGGCGCGCGCATGATCACCGTCCTCGCGCAGCCACAGCCCGCCATTGGAAATGCCCCAGGGGCTGGGCTCGGTGCGGTACCAGGCGATGCCGTGGCGATCCAGGAGGGTGCAGACGTCGGCGTATTCGTCATCGCCGACATTGCGCAGATTGAGCAGGAGTTTGGCCATGGCGCCATGATACCCGGCGCCGATGCGCTACCCTTGCCGCCCTCGCCCTGCGCCCGACGGAGATGCCCGATGCGCCGACTGCTGCTTCCCCTGTTGCTGTCCCTTGCTGCTGCCGGCTGCTCGATGGAGCCGTCCGGCCCACCACCGGGAGGCACGCTGACCACCTTCGAGCGCATCGACACCCAGCCCGGTACCGGGGCCGAAGCGGTGGCGGGACGGAAGGTCACCGTGCACTACACCGGCTGGATCTACGACAACCGCACCGAGAGCAAGCATGGCAAGACATTCGACAGCTCGGTCGGACGCGGCCAGCCGTTCACCTTCGTGCTCGGTGCCGGCCAGGTCATCCGCGGCTGGGATGAAGGCGTGGCCGGCATGAAGGTCGGCGGCAAGCGCACCCTGATGATCCCCCCGGACCTGGGCTACGGCAGCCGTCGCGCCGGCCCGATCCCGCCGGGCTCCTCGCTGGTGTTCGATGTCGAGCTGCTCGATGTCCAACCCTGATCGACATGCGCCGCGCCGCGTGGCTGTCGTCGGTGGCGGCCCGGCAGGGCTGTTCGCTGCCGAGCGCCTGCGCGCCGCCGGCCTGGAGGTGGACCTCTATGAAGCCAAGGGTTCCCCCGGTCGCAAGTTCCTGATCGCCGGCAAGGGCGGGCTCAACCTGACCCACTCCGATGCGCGCCCGCTGTTCGACAGCCGCTACCGCGAGCAGGCCGGTGAAGTCGGCCGCTGGCTGGACGGGTTCGACGCGCAGGCACTGCGCGACTGGGCCGCCGATCTTGGCGTGGAGACCTATGTCGGCAGTTCCGGCCGCGTGTTCCCGGTCGATCGCAAGGCTGCGCCCCTGCTGCGCGGCTGGGTGCGCCGCTTGAAGGAGCAGGGCGTACGCCTGCACGTGAATCACCGCTGGTGCGGATGGGCCAGCGACGGCGCGCTGCGCTTCAACACCGAAGACGGCCACCTCGACGTGCACGCTGATGCCACCGTGCTGGCGCTGGGCGGCGGCAGTTGGCCGCACCTCGGCAGCGACGGTGCCTGGGTGGCACCGCTGCAGGCACGCGGCGTGGACATCGCACCGTTGCAGGCCGCCAACTGCGGATTCGACGTTGACTGGACGCCCCTGTTCGCCCAGCGCAATGCCGGTGCCCCCTTGAAGCCAGTGGTGGCGCACTGGATCGACCTGACAGGCCAACCACGGTCACTGCAGGGCGAATGCGTCGCCAGCGACTATGGCATCGAAGGCAGCCTGATCTACGCGCTGTCGGCCGACCTGCGCGAAACCATCAACCGCAAGGGTTGTGCGCCATTGTGGCTGGACCTGGCACCGGGCCGCGATGAGGCACGCCTGCTGGCCGATCTGTCGCGCCCACGCAAGGGCCGCAGCTTCGGTGAGCACCTGCGCCGCCAGGCCGGGGTGGACGCAGTGAAAGCGGCACTTGTGTTCGAGCACCTCGGCAAAGACGCGGGCAACGATCTTGCTGCGGTCGCAGCGACGCTCAAGCGCCTGCCGCTGAAACTGCTGCGCCCGCGGCCGATGGCCGAGGTGATCAGCACAGCCGGAGGGGTAAGACTCGACGCGATCGATGCAGGGCTGATGCTGCGTGCCCTGCCCGGCGTGTTCTGCGCCGGCGAAATGCTGGACTGGGAGGCGCCGACCGGCGGCTACCTGCTGACGGCCTGCTATGCCAGTGGCCTGCGCGCCGCCGAAGGCGTGATCCAGTGGTTGGCCACACGCTGAATCGCCTGCGGTAGCAGCGGGCGTGGGCCGGTGCTGCGCTACCGGAAGCAGCGCCTCACCACGGCCTTCGCATGCGTACCGAGGCGAGTGGTACCCCGCTGGGATGGGGATAGATTTCCTCGCGTTCGCGGATGAAACCCTGCCGCTGATAGAAGGACACGGCATTGAGCGAGGCCGACAGCACCACGTCGCGCCCGGGATCTGCCAGCGCCAGCAGACGCTGCATCAGCGCCTGGCCGATACCCTGTCCGCCACGATCCGGATCGACGAACAGCGCATCCACCTCATTGCCATCGATATCGAGCACGCCAAAGCCGAGCAGCTCGCCCTGCCCGCCTTCGGCCACCACACAGCCGCCCTGCGACAACAGCCGCGGATACTGCGCCGGCGGCGGCGACGCCGCCCAGGGTGCGATCACCTCCGGCGGATAGTGACTGCTGCAGGTCTCGCGCACGCACCGCGTGCGCAGGGCCCACAGCGGCGAGACATCGTCAATCGTACCGGTCCTGAACTGCATGCAACCTCCGTGTGGAACCCCATCACCGCGACTTGCTGGCTCTCAGCGCCTGGATCCGCGCCGGCGGCTGGAATGAATCACTGCGTGCATCTGCCCAGAACGCATGGAATACCGCGTGATCCGGCACCCGTCGCAGCAGTTCTCCCGGCTCCAGATAGCGATACAGCGTCGCCAGCGAGCGGATCTCCACCGGCGACACGCGGCGCAGGATGTGCTCCGGCCCCAGTTCGGCCGGATCGTTCAGGCCTGCGGCGCACAACAGCTCCTTCAGGGCATGCAGCGTGTGCTCGTGGTAGCTGTGCACGCGCGTGGCCTTGTCAGGCGCGTCGAGGTGCTTCCAACGCGCCGGGTCCTGGGTGGCGATGCCGGTCGGGCACTTGTCGGTGTGGCAGCTCAACGACTGGATGCACCCCAGTGCGAACATGAAGCCACGACCGGCATTGCACCAGTCCGCGCCGAGCGCGATGGTCCGGGCAATGTCGAATGCGCTGGTTATCTTGCCGGCCGCACCGATGCGGATGCGCTCGCGCAGGTCCAGCCCGACCAGGGTGTTGTGGACCAGCAGCAGTGCCTCGTGCATCGGCACGCCGACATGATCGACAAACTCGGCCGGTGCCGCGCCCGTGCCGCCCTCGGCGCCATCGACAACGATGAAGTCTGGCAACAGGCCGGTCTCCTGCATCGCCTTGGCGATACCGAACCACTCCCAGGGATGGCCGATGGCCAGCTTGAAGCCGACCGGTTTGCCACCGGACAGTTCACGCAGGCGGGCGACGAACTGCAGCAGTTCGACCGGCGTGGAAAACGCCGAGTGCCGCGACGGAGATACACAGTCCACCCCCATCGGCACGCCCCGGGTCACGGAGATCTCGGCCGTCACCTTCGGCGCGGGCAATACGCCGCCATGACCGGGCTTGGCCCCCTGGGACAGCTTGATCTCGATCATCTTCACCTGGTCATGGGTGGCGTTGGCGACGAACCGCTCTTCGCTGAAACCGCCCTTCTCGTCGCGGCAACCGAAGTAGCCCGAACCGATTTCCCAGACCAGATCGCCGCCCATCTCACGGTGGTAGGGCGAGATCGAGCCTTCGCCCGTATCGTGATAGAAGCCGCCACGGCGTGCGCCTTCGTTGAGCGCGCGGATCGCGTTGGCCGACAGCGAGCCGAAGCTCATCGCCGAGATGTTGAACACACTGGCCGAATAGGGCTTGGCGCAGCCTGCGCCGATCAGCACACGGAAATCGTGCCGGGCGATGGTGGTCGGTGCCAGCGAATGGTTGATCCATTCGTAGTCCACCGCATATGCACTACGCAGCGTGCCGAACGGCACCGTATCCATCTCGTTCTTGGCACGCTGGTAGATCAGTGCACGCTGCTGGCGCGAGAAGGGCACGTCTTCCAGATCACTCTGCACGAAATACTGGCGGATCTCCGGGCCGATCGATTCCAGCCCGTATCTGAAGTGCGCCATCACCGGATAGTTGCGGCGCAGGGTGCTGCGCTTCTGCAGCAGATCCCAGGTCCCCAGCGCCACCATCGCGGCGGTCAGACCGACGCCCCAGTACCAGGCAGGCCATATCGTGGCCAGCCACAGGCAGACGGGGAACATCAGGATGGCGAGCAGGTAGACGATATACCGGTGCATGGCGTTCCTTGGTTGCAACTGCAGCCGAGTCTACCGCGCCCGCCATCATCAACGCCTACAGGCGATCGTCGACCACGCTGCGCGGCCAGGCCGATTTCACGTCATACACCAGGCCGCCGGGCGCCAGCAGGCCGCGGATGCGGGCTTCATCCATCGCCTTGAAACTGGCATGCGCCACTGCCAATACGACCGCGTCGTAACAGCCGGCCTTCGGCTCGGCCAGCCACCGCACACCGGCATCGGCCAAGGCCGCCGGGCCCACCCATGGATCGCTGACATCGACCTGGGCGCCTGCGTCTGCCAGGCGCTGCGCCAGCTCCAGCGCACGACTGTTGCGCAGATCGGGGCAGTCTTCCTTGAAGGTCACGCCCAGCACCAGCACGCGCGCCTGGGCCGCGGTCCGCCCGCGCTCGGCCAACATGGCCAGGACGCGCATGGCCACGTGCTCGCCGACACGGTTGTTGACCTGCCGCGCGGTGTGGATGAGGTCCGGGTGGTAACCCACACTTTCCGACTTGTGCAGCAGGTAGTAGGGATCCACGCCGATGCAGTGGCCACCGACCAGACCGGGACGGAACGGCAGGAAATTCCACTTGCTGCCCGCGGCGTCCAGCACGTCCTGGGTATCGATGCCGAGACGGTCGAAAATCAGCGCCAGCTCGTTGACCAGGGCGATGTTGACGTCGCGCTGGATGTTCTCGACCACCTTGGCCGCTTCGGCAACGCGCATCGATGGCGCCGGGAAGGTGCCTGCGTCGATGATGCGGCGGTACAGCCCATCGACCACCGACGCCACCTCCGGTGTCGAACCCGACGTGATCTTGCGGATGTCCGCCAGACGGCGCTGGCGGTCCCCCGGGCTGACCCGCTCCGGACTGTAGCCGCAATAGAAATCTTCGTTGAATCGCAGGCCCGAACCCTGCTCCAGCAAGGGCACGCAGACTTCCTCGGTCGTGCCGGGATAGACCGTGGACTCGTAGATCACCAGATCGCCGGCGCGCAGATGGCTGGCGATCAACCGCGTCGCCGAGCGCAGGGGTTCCAGATCGGGCTGCTCGTAGGCATCGATGGGCGTCGGCACGGTGACGATATACACGTTGCACTCGTCCAGCCGCGCAGGGTCGCTGCTGTACTCCAGCTGGCGTGCAGCGGCGAGTTCCCCGGCCTCCACCTCCAGCGTGTGGTCCTGGCCCACGCGCAGATCGGCGATGCGTTCG
The DNA here is from genome assembly GCF_030053245.1 of Stenotrophomonas sp. RS-48. Lineage (NCBI taxonomy): Bacteria > Pseudomonadati > Pseudomonadota > Gammaproteobacteria > Lysobacterales > Lysobacteraceae > Stenotrophomonas > Stenotrophomonas sp. RS-48. Next base: position 9,524 of record NZ_JASGBV010000006.1, on the reverse strand, counting down.
GGGTCGATGTCGAAGCCGAGCGTCGGCTGTTCCCGGCCGAATGCCACGGCCAGTGGCAGGCCCACGTAACCCAGACCGATCACCGCGAACCGGGGCGCTTCCGCCGCCGACACCGGCACGCTCATCAATGCACCCGCCATGCCGGCAGCGGCGGATCGCCCACTGCCGCCGCTTCGGCCATCACGCTCATTCGCTGCCCACTCCGGGAAGTCTTCGCAAGAGGGCTACAGCGTAACGGTGTCAGGACCTTGTCGCCAAGGTCAGGAGCCCAGTGCGACCGCGGCAGGCTCCAGCTCGCCATCGGCCCCGGTCCAGGCCTGCAGCAGGTGCTCGAACCCCACGCTGCCCAGCGTCAACCCCGGCCACGCCTCACCGACGATCTGTGCCAGCAGCTCCGCCTCGATGCGTCGCGTCCCCATGTTCCAGCGGGGGAACGCCCGCTGCGGCACGGGCGCCCGGCACAGCACCTTCAACTGGGTATGGCTGCGGGCATTGAGGATGCGCGGGAACACCGAATCGATACCATCCTGCGGACCTTCGAGATACTGCAGGAAGCGCGCACCGTCGAACATCAGCACCCCGGTGACGCCAGCCACGCGATTGAACGCCGTGGCATCGGCCAGCAGGCGGTCAAGATCGGATGTCCGCAGATCGGCGCGGGCATCGCTGACGTAGGCGATCGCGTAGAGCGACATCAGGTGGCTCCCCCCCTGGGAACGATGGTCGGGACTATGGCATGAATGGGCGCTACAGTTAAGCGCGCCGTGCGATGCCCGGCCGCCGGTGCTGGAGCCCCCGCTGGGCTACAATCGGCGCCGCACTGCAGGCCCGGATGGCGAAACTGGTAGACGCATCGGACTTAAAATCCGCCGACCGCAAGGTCATGCCGGTTCGATTCCGGCTCCGGGCACCAGGGCTTTCGGGCTGTTTGCGACACGCAGTGGCGTGAACCTCCCAACCACTTCAGATCGCGCGCGAATAGCGCGGCTGCTCGTGCGCTGCACGCAGATGGGGATCGAAGCACATCGCCAGCAGGCGCAGAAGCGGCCGGCCGCGTTCGCTGGCACGGACCACGCCATCGCGATACTCGACCAGGCCATCGTCCTGCAGCCGTCGAACGGCGCACAGGTCCTCGGCGAAGTAGTCGTCGAACACGATGCCGTGGCGATCGCCGAGCGCGCGTCCATCGACCTCTCCCTGGCACATCAGCTGCTGGATCAGGTCTGCGCGCAGCTGATCGTCGGCGCTGAGCGCCACGCCACGCCAGACCGGCAGCTGGCCCTGATCGACCGCACTCTCCCAGGACGGCAGGTCGCGTGGGTTCTGGCTGTAGGTCGCACCGATATGACTGATCGCGCTGACGCCGAGGCCCAGCAGGTCGGTATCGGCATGGGTGGTGTAGCCCATGAAGTTGCGATGCAGCTGGCCAGCGCGCTGGGCGCGCGAAAGATCCTCTTCCGGCAGCGCGAAATGATCCATGCCGATGTACTGGTAGCCCGCTGCGGACAGCTGCTGCACGGCAAGTCCCAGCAGCGCAAGCTTGTCCTCCGGCGAGGGCAGCGCGCGCTCGTCTATCTGCCGCTGCGCGCGGAACAGATGCGGAAGGTGCGCGTAGCCATACACCGCCAGTCGGTCCGGCCGCAGCGCCAGCACCTGCTCGAGGGTGCGGCCGAATCCTTCCTGGCTTTGTCCCGGCAGCCCGTAGATGAGATCCACGTTGACCGAGCGCATGCCGCTGTCACGACAGGCATGCAGGATGTCCAGGGTCTGCTGCACACCCTGCACACGGTTGATCGACGCCTGGACCGAGGGATCGAAGTCCTGCACGCCCAGGCTGGCGCGATTGAAGCCCAGCCGTGCCAGCATCGCCACGTCACGCGTTTCGATGAAGCGTGGATCAAGCTCGATCGAGAAATCGCGCTCGGACGAGCAGCTGAAGTCAAAACGCCGGCGAAGGCCGTCGATCAGCGTGGTCATTGCCTCGGCATCCAGGAAATTCGGCGTTCCGCCCCCCAGGTGCAGCTGGATCACCTCACGGCCCTTCTGGAACTGCGGCGCCAGCAGATCGGCCTCGGCCAGGACCCGTGAGACATAGCTGTGGCCACGGCTTCGATCACGGGTGATCACACGGTTGCAGCCGCAGTAGAAGCACGGGCTGGCGCAGAACGGGACATGCACGTACAGCGACAGCGCGCGTGCCAGCACGTCGCTGTCCGCGATCGCCTGGCGCAGTGCGGGCGCGCCGAAACCATCGTGGAAGTGCGGAGCGGTCGGATACGAGGTGTAGCGCGGTCCGGGCCGGTCATGCCGGCGCAGCAGATCGGGGTCGAAGGTCCAGGCCAGGCCGCCGGCAGCGGGAGAGAACGTGTCCATGCCGCCAGCATCGCGCCGGACAGTCAGTGCCGCCTTGACCCAGATCAATCCCGCGCAGGAACGCCCAGCACCGGCAGCGCCACCTGCGGCCAGCGCAGCATCTGGTACCGGCGCCAGAACGTTTCCGCAATGCGCGCGGCCACATCATCGGCCAACGCCTGCATCGGTGGATTGCCGCATTCGGCGGTGGTGCGCCGGAACAGCGCGAGCCAGCGGTCGAACAGGTCCTTGTCCAGGGCGATGGCCATGTGCTTGGACATGGGCGATCCCTTGAAGCGACGCGTTCCCCTGAGCATTGCGGACCAGAAATCCACCAGTTGCGCCAGATGCCCGGGCCAATCGTGCACATGCGCGTCGAACACGGGGCCCAGACGCTCCTCCTCACGCACGCGTGCATAGAAGTCGTGGACCAGACGGGTCACGTCCTCTTCGGTACACAGCGCGGGCGAGGCGACAGGAGGGACGAGTGATGGCGTAGCGTTCATCAGAGGCACCAGGCGATTGCCGGCAGGGTGCGCCAACCGGCCGGCACCGCCGTTGATCCAGATCAATGTCGGCGCGCGTGGGCGCGCCTAGGCTGACATGCCTGCAGGAAACATGCCCTGCGGATGCTGCGCCAGCCATGGCGGAGTATACGCGCCGCCCCCTTCCCGACCCGCGACCGCATGAATACACCCACTTCGTCCCCGCGTCAGCGCCTGATCCAGCATTGGGGCGCCATCCTCTGGCCCAGTTTCATCGCCGCCGGGCTGGCCAGCGTGGTGTTCTTCGCTTTCGTCGACCCGTTGCGCCTTCAGGCCATCAGTTTTCCGGGCACGGCGATCAGTCGCGAACTCGGCTACACGGTCGGCTTCTTCATGTTCTGGGCGGTGACGGCGCTGTCCAGCGCGATCACCGGATATCTGCTGCGGCCGATGCCGGCAGACGCAGATGATGAGCTGCCTCTGGGATGAACGCACTACGGCCCCCTTCCCCACCGTGGCGATGGCGTGGCGCACTGCGGCTCGGTGTGCTGGTTGGCTTCCTTGGGCTGCCCTGGTTGCGCTGGGACGGCCGCCAGGCGCTGCTGCTGGACCTGGACGCACGTCGCTTCGACCTGTTCGGCTGGACCCTGTGGCCCGACGACGTTGGCCTGCTGCTGGGCCTGCTGCTGGCGCTGGCGATGGCACTGGCGCTGTTGACCCACCTCGCCGGCCGCATCTGGTGTGGCCATGCCTGCCCGCAGACGGTGTGGAGCTACGCCTTCAGCCTGATCGACAGCTTTCTTGCCCAACGCCTGCCACGCGCCCTGGCGCGTCCTGCCACGCAGGCCGCATGGTTACTGCTGTCGCTATGGACCGGCATCACCTTCGTGGGATTGTTCAGCCCGATCACCGGCCTCGTCACCGCCAGTGTCCAGGGCGGCTGGAGTGGCTGGGAAACCTTCTGGGTGCTGTTCTACGCGGCAGCCACATGGGGCAACGCCGGCTTCCTGCGGGAGCAGGTCTGCCGTTCGCTGTGCCCCTTCGCGCGCGCGCAGCCATTGCTGGTCGACCCCCAGACCCCCCGGATGCTGTATGACGCGCGCCGCGGCGAACCCCGCGGGCCCCGGCCCGCTGGCCTTGGCGGCGTGATCGGCCGCGGTCGCGGCCTGCTCGATCCGACCTCCGCGCAGGACTACGTGTTCCGCGCCGCGCACCCATGGCTGGCCGGTCCCATGCCCACCTTCAGCGCCGACCGCCTCGGCGACTGCACCGATTGCGCGGCCTGTCTCCACGCCTGCCCGATGCAGCTCGACATCCGCCAGGGCCCGCAGGCCGACTGCCTGGCCTGCGGCGCCTGCCTGGATGCCTGCGAGCAGCAACAGTCCCGGGCCGGTTTCGGTCCGGGACTGATCCGCTACTGCAGCCCGCAGACGATGGCAGGGCAGCCGCGGCGCGGGTGGCGACCGCGGACCGTGGTTCTGGCATCGTTGCTGCTGGTGCTGCTGAGCGCTGGCGCCTGGCACCTGCTCTGAATCAGCGCGACCCGTTGGCGTGCGGAGGCACCAGCTGGGCACGCCGTACGATTCCGAGCTGCTCGATGATCAGCGCCATTTCATTGGTCACTTCCGTGCGCTCGGTCCCCTGCGGGACAAGCCGGTCCAGCACCTGCTGGTACGTGTCCCAGAAGGCAGGGCCGCATCCGTGTTTGTGATAGCTGGCTTCCAGTTCGCGGCGTACCCGTTCAGCCAAGCCATGCATGCCGTATTCCATACGACCTCCGTTGGACTTGTCCTGCATCGTTGACGGTCTACCGACTCACTTGCGTGCTGAAAGACTCCCGGGCTTCACGACCGGTTGACCTCAATTAGTCACAGATTTCACGACAGGTCAATTACATGCGGCGACTTTTTCGATTGAAATTATTAATCGTTCACATAACGGTCTGTGATCGGCACAGGCAAAAGAAGGGGCCGATCCCGACGCCGTGGTGCCTCCGTCGCCAGGGCAGCTTCGTGGCGCGATCAATCGCAACGCGGGTTTCGATCAATTTTCCCTATATTGATAAGCATGCTTAACACATACCGCAAAGCATGCTAAATACGACATTTACAGACGCAACCTAGCTTGATTCGTCTTCAGAGGCCTCAGCCCAAGGGAACAGGTCGGGATGGCGCTGGTGGAGGATGAACTGTCGCAATGGAGGAATGGGCGCTTCCTGGGGCCATTGCGACACAGCGGATCGCGTTATGCCAAAGAACTGCGCCAGCTCGGCGTCGGTCTGGAATCCCAGGCGCGTGCGCACCTGCCGTTTGCTCCAGAAATCGGTCATGGTCGGTCCTGTCGTTAACCAGACTTATTCTTGCGGCAAGGATTCTTTCGCTTCCACGCGTTAAGCTGGCTTGCATAGATGAATACTCTCGGCCAACGACTCGCCATTGCCATGAAGAAAGCCGGGCACCCACGCCCGGCCGATCTGGCCCGCGCCGCCGCTTCAACGACGGCGACCATCAGCAACTGGCTCAACGACCACGTCAGCCCCTCACATGTGAAGGCCGAACAGCTGTTCCGGATCGCCGACGCAGCCAAGCTGGATGCACGCGAACTGCTGTACGGCATCCATGGGCGGGGCGTCGGCGAACGCACCAGCTATTACATGCCCAGCGAAGCACACCTGGATGTCTGGCAGGATGCCTATGAACTGGTGAGCGTGCTGGTCGCCGAGAAGGGCCTGGAGATCGACCACCGGCGCCACGCGGCACTGGATCTGCTGGCATTCGAACTGTTGATGGATGGCGTCAGCCGCAGCAGGGTGGCGCGCGTGGTGATGACCTCCCTGCCCTGACCGGGTCGGCGCTGGTAGCATGGGGACCGATGGGGATGGGGCTCCCCCGATAACCGCCAGGCATGGCTGATGGCTCCTGCTGTGACGAACCGGGCGTTCGTCGATGGCAGGCCGTGCCCGCCATCGCGTTCGCCTCCGCATCTGCGAACACGTACTCGAGGCCCGCCATGCAAGCACTGAACAATTACGTCCTGGTCTTCCTGGGAGGCGGCGCCGGCGCCTGCCTGCGTCATGCCTGCAACCTGATCGGCACGCGGTTCGCCGTCGGCAGTCCATGGCCCTGGTCCACCTTCCTGGTCAACATCAGCGGCGCCCTGCTGATGGGGGCGGTCGTCGAGGCCTTCGCCCTGCGCAACGGCGCATCGCCGCAGCTGCGGCTGCTGCTGACCACGGGCATCCTGGGCGGCTACACCACCTTCTCCACCTATTCGCTGGAGATCGGCCTGCTGCTGCAACGGGGGCAGCACGGACTGGCCGCGCTGTATGCAGGGGGATCGATCGCACTGGGACTGGCCGGCCTGTTCGTGGGCATGAAGCTGGCCCGCCTCGCGCTGGGCTGAACGCTCAGGCCGCGGAGGTCCGCACCTGCCCCCGCCACTGCCGGGGCGATTGCCCGGTGTGCGCCTTGAACGCACGCGAAAGCGCCGCTTCACTGCCGTAGCCCACCTCGTCGGCAATCCGCTTCAGCGGTCGGCCCTGGCGCAGGGCCTGCTGCGCCAGGCCTACGCGCCAGCCCTGCAGGTACTGGCCGGGGGTGGTGCCCATCGCCTCACGGAAGCTCGCCGCGAATACGCTGCGCGACATTCCTGCGACGTCGGCAAGGTCTTCCAGCGTCCATGCCTGCGACGGCGCCTCGTGCATCGCGACCAATGCCAGACGCAGGCGCGGATGACCGAGGCCAGCAAACAGACCGCCGCGCATCTCACCGCCTTCCATCAGCTGCCGCAGCACCTGGATCATCACCACCTCGAACAGACGATTGACCATTGCCGCACGGCCACAACGCTGCTCGAACGCCTCCTCGAACAGCAATTCCAGCACCGCATCGCTGCCGTGCAGGTCCGCCAGTGGCAGGCAGATGAAATCAGGCAATGCGGCACTGATCGGATTGAGCCGGCCGCCTTCGAAATGCAGGTTGGCGCAGGCCATGTCGGCGCCGAGGTGCGGGTCGGTCTGGAAACGGTGGGGCATCGGCCTCGGGTACAGCAGCAGGCTGGGCACCTCGACCTGCACGGTCTGTTGTGCATGGCTGACCTGCACCGGTCCACGCCGTACCAGATGCAGCTGGCCGGCTTCGTCCTCCCCTTCCAGGCTGTTGATGCCGCACAGTGCACCGGCGTGGAAGACCGACGCAGTGACCGCGAAACGCTCAAGCAGGACGGCGAGGCGATCCACCATGTCGGACTCCAGGGCAAGCAGAAGGGGGAGGAACCCGCAGATCGTATCGAATTCGACGTCATTGCGTGCGGCGCTGGCCGCCGGCGCTGCGCGGCGCTATACAGGGGCCACCGTCCCGCGCATGGAGCCCACGATGTCGAACCGGATCGCCCGCGCCGTTTTGCCTCTGCTGCTTTTCGCCGCCCATGCGCACGCCGCTGCAACCGCAGACATTGAACAGCTCGGCTGGCTCTCCGGCTGCTGGCAGCTGGACGGGCAGCCACCTGGAGCCGGTGAGCAGTGGTCCACCGTGGCCGGCGGAACGATGTTCGGCAGCAGCCGCAGCCTGCGCGACGGGCGCACCGTGGGTTTCGAGTTCATGCAGCTGCGCCAGCACGACGATGGGCGGCTGGTGTTCACCGCGCTGCCCTCCGGTCGCAACGCTACTGATTTCAGTGCCGTCCGGGTGGAGGCCGACGAGGTCGTCTTCGAGAATCCGGCCAATGATTTCCCGCAACGGATCACCTATCGCCGCGTCACTGGGCAGCGCCTGCACGCACGTATCGAGATCGCACAGGACGATCCGGCACAGGCCATGGATTTTCCGATGCACCGCGTCGCCTGCGGCGGGCCGGTGATGGCCCCCTGACCTGACGCATTGCAGCGGGCACGGCACCGCGGCCGGTTCTATGCTCGGCGTATCACCTGCCCGGATGAACACGATGCGCGCCCTTCTCCGACTGGCCCTGGCACTGGCCCTGGCGTTGCCTTCCGTTCCGCTGCTGGCGGCGCCGCCCGCCCCGCCACGCATGCTCAGTGGCGAGCTGCAGGGTGCGCCGTGGCGCCTGGACATCCCTGCGGACTGGAACGGCGATCTGGTGATGCTGGCGCACGGTTACGAGCCGGTGGGCACGCCACGCGAATCGCCGATGGCCGCCAACGAGGCAACCGCACCTCTGCTGGCGGCCGGCTACGCGGTCGCACAGAGCGCCTACGCGAGCCAGGGGTGGGCGGTGGCCGATGCCATCAACGATGTGGAACGCCTGCGTGAGCACACGCTGGCCGGTTTGAAGGGCGTGCGCAATACCTGGCTGCTCGGTTTTTCGATGGGCGGTGCGGTGACCGTGGCCAGTCTCGAACGGCATCCGGCCCACTACGCCGGTGGTGTTTCGCTATGCGGCGCCAACCTGTCAGGCGAGCAGCTGGCAGGCGACCTGCTCACCACCGTGGTCGCGTTCGACTACTTCTTCCCGCATGCCGAAGGACTGCCTGCTGCAGGCCTGGCATCCAGCGAAGCCGCTTCGGTACAACAGGGCGAGCTGTACCAAGGCATCGTCAACGCCCTGCAACGCGCGCCGCACTCCGCTGCACTGCTGGCCGCACAACTGCAGGTCGCATCCGATGCGCTGCCCGGAACGATCAGCCTGCACGCGCTGGTCCTGCACGAACTGGCCACGCGCAGTGGAGGCATGCCAGTCGGCAACATCGGCGTCGTCTATCGTGGATTCGGCGATGACGTCGCGTTCAATGCAGGGGTGCAGCGCATCGCTGCCGTTCCCGCAGCACACGCGCGTGTGCGCGAAACACTCGGATTGACCGGGGCGCTGAAGCGGCCGCTGGTGATCCAGTTCAACAACGACGATCCCACCATCGCACCGCGCATGCAGGAGCGCTACCCGCAACTGGCCGCGCACGCGGGTGCGACGCCGTTGCCGCGCGTACTGCCCGCAGCAGGCACGGGCCACTGTGGCTTCTCCGGAGAACAGGTGGTCGCGGCCCTGAAGGCCGCCGCGATGCGCTAGCCGCCCAGCGTGCCCATGGTGAAGGTGTAGCCGCTGCTCATCAGGAACTCACGCATGCGCATCTCGGCACGACGCGGCGATGCCAGGTTGGCAGGCCCGTACAGCGCGTAGACCACACCTGCCCCCTCGATGGCCTCGCGCCGGACCCCGCAGTGGCGGGTTTCCGAAGCGGTGCTCCAGCCATCGCGCAGGCGCTCCGGTCCGATCGATTGTCCGTTCATCAGCCGGAATGTCAGCCAGCGTACTTCCGTTGTGGGTTTGCTCATTGCCGATCCACCGCCTGTCCGCCACGCGCCATAGTCTCCCTGCCTGCCATTGCCGCGCCCGAAGGCCTCTGCACTGACCATACCCCCTTCCCATGTCGTAGGCGGCTGAGACTGGGACGTCAGGCACGTTTGGCAGCGCAGGATGACGGCGCAAAAAAAAAGCCCTGACCGAAGTCAGGGCTTTTCAATTGGAGGCCTCAAGCGGAATCGAACCGCTGTAAACGGATTTGCAATCCGGTGCATAGCCACTCTGCCATGAGGCCAACGTACTGCGCGCCAGGAATGGAGCCCCTGACATGACAAAACCCCGCGATGGGGCCTGTCGGAACATGGAGCGGGAAACGAGACTCGAACTCGCGACCTCAACCTTGGCAAGGTTGCGCTCTACCAACTGAGCTAT
>NZ_JASGBV010000068.1:0-28947 GCF_030053245.1 Stenotrophomonas sp. RS-48 | reverse complement strand
GATGCCTGCGCGGCCACCGCCGCATCGGTGCCGCCGGGCACCCAGCGCAGTTCCGCCACGCCGGCCGGCCGCGGTGGCGGCGCAGGCTTCTGCGGCGCATCGCGCAGCAGCCACCAGCAGGCAACGCCAAGATTGAGGATGGCCAGGACGACGATCAGGGCACGGGTGAGCATGCGCGGATACTAGCCTGCAGGCTGGTGCACCGCCCAGCGGGCGAGGCCATCCAGCACCAGCGAGGGGTGGTAGTCGGCGCCGTCCAGCAATGGCATCAGCGCGGGCGCGCCGCCACCGTGCACCAGCAGCGACGGCATCACACCCAGCAGTGCCTGCGCCTGCTGCGCACTGCGCTCGACCAGCGCCACCGCAGCACCATCGCAACCGGAGGCGAGTGCGTCGGCGGTGTCATTGGCAAACTCGCTGTAATCGCCGCCACTAGCGGGCAGCTGCACGGCGCGCGCATGCAGTGCTTCGCGCATGGTGGTGGGTGATGCGGCGATGCGGCCGCCGTGATGCTGGCCACGGGCATCGAGCAGGTCGATGGTAAGCGCCGTGCCCACGCCCACCACCAGCACCGGGCGCTGCGCCTTGGCGGCGGCCAGCAGGGCAAGGAAGCGATCCACGCCGAACTTCTCCGGGCGCGCGTAGGCGATGCGCACGCCTGCGCATTCGGCGCTGGTGCGCACCACATGCACGTGGTCGAAGCGCCGCTGCAGCTGGTCCAGCATGGCGCTGGTCAGCGAAGGTGCGGCCACGCTGGCGACGAACGCCGTCGCGCCGCTGGGCAGGCTGTGCGGCGGCTGCCCGGCCATGCCTTCGGCGCCATGCGCCCAGGCCTGTACGTCACCCGCGCGATCCCCCTGCAACGGCGCGAACTTGAAGCGCGAATTGCCGAGGTCGAACAACCAGTCGCTCATGCCGCCCTCACCGTGACTTCGCCGGCATGCAGGCGGCGCTCGCAGCCGTCGATGCTCACGCGCAGCGCGCCGTCATCGGCCAGGCCCAGTGCGGTGCCGTGCTGCCACTGCCCCTCCAGTTCGACGCGCACCTCGCGGCCGGCCAGCATGTCGAAGGCGGCGTAGCGCGGCAGGAACGGGGCCAGCCCTTCGCGATCGAATTCCTCCAGCGCCGGCAGCAGCCGTGCGAGCACGGCGGCGGCGACGATGTTGCGGTCGACCGGCGCGCCGGCCAGTGTGTCCAGATCCACCCAGGGCTGGGTGATCTGCTCGGCGAACGAGGGCGGCATGTGCGTGTTGATGCCGATGCCGATCACCGCGCGGGCCGGACCGGCGTATTCGCCGCCGCCCTCGGCGAGCAGGCCGACCAGCTTGCGACGGCCATCGACGATCAGATCATTCGGCCACTTCAGCTGCGCCTGGGTGAAACCCAGATCGTGCAGCGCTTCGGCCACGGCGATGCCGGCAACCAGGCTCAGCCCCGCCAGCCGGCCAAGGCCCCCGGAGAACAGGCGCAGCACCGACAGATAGACGTGGGCCGCCAGCGGCGAGGCCCAGGTGCGGCCGCGCCGCCCCCGCCCTCCGGTCTGGCGTTCGGCCAGCAGGACGCTGACCCCGCGCTGGGGCGCGCTGCACCGCAGCAATTCGGCATTGGTGGAATCCACCGTCCAGGCCACCTGCAAGTCATGCAGCAGGGACAGGGCATCGGCCGGCAGGGCGGCACGGATGGTCGCCGGGTCCAGCAGCTCGACCGGGCGGGTCAGGCCATAGCCTTCGCCGGCACGGCCCTCGATATCGACACCTGCGGACCTAAGCCCTTGAATGCGCTTCCAAATTGCCGCCCGGGTCTGGCCCAGCTCACGGGCCAGGGCGTCGCCGGACAGGCGACCGGCAGCGAGTTTGGCCAGCAATTGGCGATCGTCCACGGCAGCTTCCACGAAGTCAGGATGGAATTATGCGGGAAAGCCGCCAGCGACGCCCGCCACGGGGCCGGCGGCGGGCTTCCAATCCGGTGCCGGGTTCGGGCTAGAATCGGGAACTCACCTTCCCTTAACGTGGATGTCGTCAATGCGCCGTTATGCCCATTGCCTGATCCTGCTGACGATGCCCTTCGCGGCGTCGGCCACAGCAGCACTGGATGACAGCCGCGGCTCCTGTGTGTCCTCCAACGGCGATGCCGCCTCGCAGCGCGCACCGACGGCATCGACCACCACGGCCAAGCCTGCTCCGGCACGCCCGGCAGCCAGCAGCGCCACCAGCACCGGCGGTGGCGGCAGCGATGAGGACATGCTGCAGCGGCTGCGTGCGCCGAAGTGGCACAGCTACCTGCCGGGAATGTTCCGCTGATCAAGTCGTTGCTGCAGTGGCTGCGGCCCGCACCGCGGCCGATCGAAGACGCATACTGGGATGAGGCCTGCCGCCGTGCGGCATGGCTGCAGGGGCTTTCCGACGAACGACGCGCCCGGCTGCGCACGCTGGCGGCGCGCTTCCTGCATGAGAAGACCATCACCCCGATCGGCAACCTGCAGCTGCAGGCCGCCGACGGCGTGCTGCTGGCGGCCCTGTGCTGCCTGCCACTGCTCGAGTTCGGCGAGGTGGGGCTGCAGGGCTGGTCGCAGCTGATCGTGTACCCCGACGCATTCCGCGTGCATCGCAGCCACATGGATGCGGCGGGCGTGCTGCACGAATGGGACGACGAGCTGATCGGCGAATCGTGGGACAGCGGGCCGTTGATCCTGTCCTGGGCCGACGTGCAGGCCGATCTGGCCGCACCGCACGAGGGCTACTGCGTGGCCGTGCACGAGATGGTGCACAAGCTCGATGCGCTTGACGGCGCGATGGACGGCACACCGCCGCTGCCGCGTGCTTGGCAACGTGAGTGGGCTGCTGTCTTCCAGCAGTCCTACGATGCGTTCTGCGCGCAGGTGGATGCCGGCCAGGAGACGCTGATCGACCCGTATGCCGCCGAAGCACCGGAGGAGTTCTTCGCGGTCGCCAGCGAGTACCACTTCTCCGCTCCGGACGTGCTGGCCGAAGCGCTGCCCGATGTCGCCGCGCATCTGCGGCGCTTCTATGGTGAACCACCGGCGCGGGGCGGCTGAGTCATGTCATCGGTTCGCTGGGCGTGGCCCGGCGCTGCCTGCATTCGCGTTGACCGGTGGATCGAAGCAGGCCCCCCCCTTACGGGCCCGGCGGCAGACGCACTTCGAAGCGGGCGCCTTCCAGTTCGCTGGAACGGCCGACCGCCAGTTCGCCGCGGTAATCCTTGATCAGGTCCTGCACGATCGACAGGCCGATGCCGTGGCCCTGCACGCGTTCGTCGCCACGTACGCCACGCTGCAGCACCTTGCCGATATCGTCCGGCGCGATGCCCGGGCCGTCGTCGTCCACGGCCAGCAGCAGGCCGGCGCGGCGTGCATTCGGTGCCGGCAGGGGCTGCGCGGTCAGCAGGACACGGCGCTTGGCCCACTTGAAGGCGTTTTCCAGCAGATTGCCCAGCAGTTCCTGCAGGTCACCCGGCTCGCCATGGAAGCGCGCGGCCGGATCGATGTCGAACTCGCACAGCACGCCCTTGGCCGCATAGACCTTTTCCAGGCCCCGCACGATCTCTTCGGCGTTGGACTCGATCGGCAACGGTGCGGAGAACAGCTTGTGGCCCGACGACGCAGCGCGCGCCAGCTGATAGGACACCAGGTTGTTCATGCGTTGCAGCTGCACGTCCAGCTCTTCGCGCAGCGCGCCATCACCGGCACCGCTGTCCATCTGCGTGCGCAGCACCGCGATCGGCGTTTTCAGGCTGTGCGCAAGATCCGCCAGGGTGTTGCGCTGGCGTTCGAGGTTCTCGCGCTCACTCTCGATGAAGGCATTGATGCTGTCGGTCAGCGGTTCCAGCTCGCGCGGGTGGCGCTCGCTCATGCGCTCGGTCTCGCCGCGCTGCACCTTGGTCAGCTCGGTGATCACGCGACGCAGCGGACGCAGGCTCCACTGCAGGATGACCGTCTGCAGCAGCAGCAGGATCAGGCCGATGCCACCCAGGTAGAACCAGACACGGCTGCGGAACACCCGCAGCTGCGCACCGAGCGCGCGCGAGTCTTCCATCACGTAGATGGTGTACGGGAACTCGGTGGCGGGATCGGCATCGGCGTCCCACACCAGGCCCAGGCCGTAGCGGTACACCGAGCCCTGGCTGCCGTCGATCTGGATCATCGGCAGCGGGCCTTCGAACACCTCCTGGCGTGGCGCAAGCAGTCCGCCGCCGACGGTGGGCAGCATTGGGCCTTCGGCCGACATCGAATTGCCCTTGCCGTCCGGCATCACCACCTGCAGGTAGAGACCGCTGCCGGGCACGTCGAAGCGCGGGTCCGGTGGCTGCTCGCGGATGTACAGCGAACGATCGCGGGTGAAGTCGATGCCGGCCGCATAGGCGGTGGCGTAGTTCTTCAGGCGCTCACGCAGGTTGGCCTTCGCCGTATCGGCGAAGGCGGCGTCGAGCGCGTAACCAGCCAGGGCCAGGAACGCGACCAGGCCCACGGACGCGGCGAACAGCTGGCGCGCCTGCAGGGAGCGCGGCCGCCAGCGTCGGAAGAACCACAGACGGCCGGACATCGTGCAATCGCCAGGGTGAGCCGGCTCAGCCCTCGTTGCGCGGGATCGCGAAACGGTAGCCGCGGCCGCGCACGGTCTCGATCGGCTTCAGTTCACCGTCCGGGTCCAGCTTCTTGCGCAGGCGGCCGATGAACACTTCCAGCACGTTCGAGTCGCGGTCGAAGTCCTGCTGGTAGATGTGCTCGGTGAGGTCGGCCTTGGAGACCAGTTCACCGGCATGCATCATCAGGTACTCCAGCACCTTGTACTCGTAGCTGGTCAGGTCGACATTGCTGCCGGAGACGCTGACCGTCTGCGCGGCGAGATCCAGTGCGACCGGGCCGCATTCCAGCGTCGGCTTGCTCCAGCCGGCGGCGCGGCGCAGCAGCGCGTTGACGCGGGCCAGCAGCTCTTCGACGTGGAACGGCTTGACCAGGTAATCGTCGGCGCCCTGCTTCAGGCCCTCGACCTTGTCCTGCCAGCTCGACCGCGCGGTCAGGATCAGCACCGGGAACTTCTTGCCCTCGTCACGCAGCGCCTTGATCAGCTCCATGCCCGACATCTTGGGCAGGCCGAGGTCGATGATGCCGACGTCGAACGGGACTTCGCGCCCCATGTAGAGGCCTTCCTCGCCGTCCTGCGCAGCATCGACGGCAAAGCCTTCGCGCTTGAGCCGGGCTGCCAGGGTCTCACGCAGCGGGGCTTCGTCTTCGACCAGAAGGATACGCATGAACTCTCCCTAGTGTCCTGGGTGTGGCCCGGAGGCCAGTGGGGTACGGGTTGATAGCGACAACTATCCCTGTTCAGGGGTTATCGCCGCGTAGTGAAGACATATCCGACCGCGGCGTGCGCGGCTGTGAACGCGACGGGGCGGGGTCGTCCATGTAGCGGACCCGGCCCCGGTCGTCCATGTACTTGACCCGGTTGATGTCACGACCATCGAACGGCACCCGTTCGGCGCCCAGGATGTGGCCACCGGTAGTGCGCTGCACGCGGCGCACGGCATCGGACAGCGAGCGCTCGTCGCCACGGCCACCCCGCTCGCTCCGCTCCATCATCTCCGCCCGGCCGTGTTCCGCACGCGGGGGCTGCTGTGCCATTGCCGACGACAGCGGCGCAGCCGCCAGCACCACGCAGGTGGCCAGGGCAATGCGGCAATGGAGGGGAGCGGAAGACATCGATGCGATCCTAGCCGAGCACGGCGATTCGTTCAAAAGTCGTAAATCCGGGAACCGGGTGCGGGACCCGGTCTTTACAATTCCTTTGCAAATTCTTGGTTTGGGGCAGTGAATCCGATCTGAACTTTTCCGGGCGAACCGCAGGTTTGTTCATCTAAGTGAACATTCGGGACGAATCGGCCGGCGTTGTCAAGTCAGGAATGTGACGGACGTCACGCAGCGGCACGGTCAGCGTCGCGCTCGGTCACGGCAAGGGCCTGTTCGACCAATGTCCAGTCGGCGCCTGGACGGTGCGCACCCTCGCTCAATACCTGGCGGAACGCGCGCCCACCGGGCTGCCCATGGAACAGGCCGAGCAGGTGACGGGTGATGTGCTTCAGGGCCATGCCCTCGCCCAGACGGGCCTCGACATACGGGCGCAGCGCGCGCAGCAGGTCCGCGCGCGACCGCAGCGGCGTACCGGTGTGCAGCGCTTCCAGCTGATGCAGCAGATAGGGATCGTGGTACGCGGCCCGGCCCAGCATCACGCCATCGACATGGCCGGCCTGGGCCTGCACGGCTTCCATGCTGGCCAGGCCACCGTTGAGCACCACCGGCAGCGCGGGCCGCTCCTGCTTCAGGCGGTAGGCCCAGTCGTACTTCAGCGGCGGAACCTCACGGTTCTCCTTGGGCGACAGGCCCTTCAGCCAGGCATTGCGCGCGTGCACCACCACCATTGCTGCACCGGCAGCGACCTGGCGATCGACGAAGCTGGCGAACGCCTCGTACTCGTTGTCCTCATCCACGCCCAGACGGCACTTCACGGTCACCGGGATGTCGACCGCATCGACCATCGCGGCCACGCATTCGGCCACCAGCACCGGCTCGCGCATCAGGCAGGCACCGAAGCGGCCGGCCTGCACGCGATCGGACGGGCAGCCGCAGTTGAGGTTGACCTCGTCGTAGCCCCAGTCCGCGGCGATGCGCGCGGCCTGCGCCAGCAGGGCCGGATCGCTGCCACCCAGCTGCAGGGCCAGCGGCTGTTCGCTGCGGTCGAAGCCGAGCAGGCGCTCGCGGTCACCATGGATGACCGCGTTGGCGTGCACCATCTCCGTGTACAGCCGCGCCCCGGGAGCCAGCACGCGGTGGAACACGCGGCAATGGCGGTCCGTCCAGTCCATCATCGGGGCGACGGACAGGCGCAGGGAATCGGCGTAACGGGCGGTGGCGGACGTCATCGGAGCGTTGATCGTGGAGACTGGCATTGCCAGTGAGATCAATAGTTTACACCGGGTGGCTGAATGCGCCCGGTCAGCCGCGCGGCGAGCGCCGGTTGGGCCCGGTTCCGGCTGGCGGCCGGGCATGGCCCGGCGCCACCAGCATGCCCTACGCGATCAGTGCCCGCCGCCGCGCCCACCCACCTGCTCGATCAGCGTCTGGCTGGCCGCATTGAGCCCCACCACCGTTACATCGGCGCCATGCGCGGCCAACTTTTCCTGCGCGCGCTCCAGCGCGGCCACGGCGGTCAGATCCCACAGATGGGCATCGCGCAGGTCAATCTGCACCTTCGGTGCCACATGCTGATAGTCGAACGCTGCGCCCAACTGCCCCGCCGAGGCAAAGAACACCTGCCCGCGCACGCGGTAGACCTGCGTCTCATGGGCATCGTCGCGCTGCACCTCCAGCAAGCGGCCTACTTTGCGCGCGAAGAACAACGCCGACAGCAGCACGCCGCTGAGCACGCCCTTGGCCAGGTCGTGGGTGGCCACGGTGACCACCACGGTCAGCAACATCACGGCCGAGGAACTGCGCGGGTGCGTGCGCAGGTCGCGCAGCGAGCGCCAGCTGAAGGTGCCGATGCTGACCATGATCATCACCGCCACCAGGGCGGCCATCGGGATCTGCCGCACCAGGTCGCTGCCGTACACCACCAGTACCAGCAGCAGCACGCCAGCCACCAGGCACGACAGGCGGCCACGGCCACCGGAGGTCACGTTGATGACCGACTGGCCGATCATCGCGCAGCCGGCCATGCCGCCGAGAAAGCCGGTTACCGTATTCGCCACGCCCTGGCCGATGCATTCGCGATTGCGCTCGCTGGGTGTCTCGGTGATGTCCTCGACGATCTGCAGGGTCATCATCGATTCGAGCAGGCCGACCACGGCCAGCGTGGCCGACACCGGCAGCAGGATGCGCAGCGTCTCCCAGCTGAGCGGGACATCGGGCAGCAGGAAATGCGGCAGGCTGTCGGGCAGCTGGCCCATGTCGCCAACACTGCGCACGTCGATACCGAAGCCGATCACCACCGCGGTGAGCATCACGATGGCCACCAGCGGCGAGGGCACGGCGCGGGTGAGGCGCGGCAGCAGATAGATGATGACCAGCGCCGCCGCGCACAGCACGTAGACCGTAGGACCGCGGCCGATCAGTTCCGGCATCTGCGCCAGGAAGATCAGGATCGCCAGCGCATTGACGAAGCCGGTGATGACCGAGCGCGAGACGAAGCGCATCAGCGAGCCCAGTTTGAACACGCCTGCCAGCACCTGCAGCAAGCCGGCCAGGATGCTGGCGGCGAACAGGTACTGCAGGCCGTGATCCTTCACCAGGTCGACCATCACCAGCGCCATCGCGCCAGTGGCAGCAGAGATCATGCCAGGGCGGCCACCCGCGATGGCGGTGATGACGGCGATGGAGAAGGCGGCGTACAGGCCGACCTTGGGGTCGACGCCGGCAATGAGCGAGAACGCGATGGCCTCGGGAATCAGGGCCAGGGCGACGACGATGCCGGACAACAGGTCGCCACGGACGTTGCCGAGCCATTGCTGGCGCAGGGGATAGGACGTTTGCATGGGAAAGCTCCGCGCGCAGGCGGGCGTGGCCGCATGGCGCTGCAGTGGAAAGACACGGGTTCCTGAGCCGGGCGGGCCGGCTGCCGATGTGCGGCAAGGGTCAGGGTGGCGTGATCACTGCAGGCGGGTGTCGGTACGTGGGAGGGGCGCAGTCTACGGGAAGCGGCTGCATGAAGGTAGCGCGGTCGGCCGCCAGACGCAGCGGAGCATGGCTCCGCTCTACAATCGGGTCATGGCTACCGATCGCCCGCACTTCTTCGACCCCACCACCGAGCAGGGCGTGCTGCGCCTGTCGATCGCCGGCGCACTGCTGCTGGCGCTGACTGCGGTGGTGTTCGGCCTGCTGGCCAATTCCTCGCTCATCATCTTCGATGGCATCTACGGGCTGATCGATGTGGTGATGACCTGGCTGTCGCTGCTGGTCGCGCGCCTGATCGCGCTGTCGACCAGTACCGATGCGCTGCAGTCGCGCCTCAACCAGCGCTTCACAATGGGCTTCTGGCACCTGGAACCGATCGTGCTGGGCGTGAGCGGCACGCTGATGATCGGTGCGGCGCTGTATGCACTGGTCAATGCCGTGGACGCGCTGATGTCCGGCGGCCGCCACATCGCGCTGGGGCCGGCGATGATCTTCGCCGCGCTGTCCCTGCTGGCCGAGGCAGCGCTGGGCGTGTTCGTGCTGCGCGCCAACCGCCGCATCGGTTCGGAGTTCATCGCGCTGGACGCGAAAAACTGGATGATCGCGGCCAGCATGTCGGCCTGTTATCTGGTCGCCTTCCTGGGCGGCGCGCTGGTGCGTGGCACTGCGTGGGACTGGATCGGGCCGTACATCGACCCGGCCATCCTCGCCTTCGTCTGCGTACTGGTGATGATCGCGCCGCTGGGCACGGTGCGGCGGGCATTGGCCGGCATCCTGCTGGTGACCCCACCGGAGCTGCAGGCCCACGTGGACGCGGTGGCGCGCACGATCGTCGCCAGGCATGGCTTCGTCGAACACCGCAGCTATGTGGCGCAGGTGGGACGTGGCGAGCAGATCGAGCTGTTCTTCGTGGTCCCGGCCGATGATCCGCCGCGGCCCCTGCGGGAGTGGGACCAACTGCGTGACGAGATCGGCGATGCACTGGGCGAAGCCTCGCCGGACCGGTGGCTGACGATCATGTTCACCACCGATCGGGAATGGACGATCTAGACAGGCAGGACGATCGGTCAAATTTCTCAGACGGTCTGTCACCCATCGTCCTTGGAAAGCGGGCAAAGTAGGCTTCAACGCACTACCTCCCACTGACCAGGAGCATCCCGATGTCCATCGAAAAGGTTCTGTACACCGCCCAGGCGACCTCCACCGGCGGCCGCGAAGGCCGTTCCGTCTCCTCCGACAACGTGCTCGACATCCAGCTGTCGACCCCGCGCGAGCTGGGCGGCGCGGGCGGCCCGGGCACCAACCCGGAGCAGCTGTTCGCCGCCGGCTACTCGGCCTGCTTCCTGGGCGCGCTGAAGTTCGTGGCCGGCCAGGCCAAGGTCGCGCTGCCGGCTGACACCACCGTGACCGGCAAGGTGGGCATCGGCCAGATCCCGACCGGCTTCGGCATCGAGGCCGAGCTGACCATCAACGTGCCGGGCGTGCCGCGCGAGCAGGTTGAAGCGCTTGTGCAGAAGGCGCACGTCGTGTGCCCGTACTCGAATGCCACCCGCGGCAACATCGACGTGACGCTGATCGTCGCCTGATGGAGGCGGGGTCGGATCCCTTTGCAACGGCAAAGGGCTCTGACCCCAGCGGCTAAATGGGGTCAGATCCCTTTCGCGTTGCGAAAGGGATCTGACCCCGGGGCTCCAAGCGCAAAAAAATGGGCGGATGCCGGTCGAAACCAGGCATCCGCCCATCCCACCCCGGGTGGGCCCCGGCACGCGGCCGGGGACGCATTCGCTTACTTCTCGCTGGTGATGAGCTGTACGACGCTGGAGAAATCCAGCTTGCCGCGCCCGGCCTGATGATTCATCGAATACAGGTTGCGGGCCACTTCACCCAGCGGGATCGAGGCGCCGACACTCATCGCCGCTTCCACTGCCAGGCCCATGTCCTTGAGCATCAGGTCGCTGCCGAAGCCGCCGCTGTAGCCACGCGAGGCCGGCGCATTCTCCAGCACGCCCGGCCACGGATTGCACACTTCGGTGGCCCAGCTGCGGCCGGTGCTCACCGCCATCATCTGCGACAGCACCTTCGGGTCCAGACCGTGCGCCACACCCAGTGCGATGGCCTCGCCGGTGACGGCCATGATCACGCCCAGCGCCATGTTGTTGCACAGCTTGGCCACCTGGCCGGCACCACTGGCGCCAACGTGGAAGATGTTCCTGCCCATCGCCTGCAGCACCGGGCGCGCACGCTCCAGTGCATCCTCCTCACCACCGACGATGAAGGTGAGGGTGCCGGCCTGGGCACCGGCCGTGCCGCCGGAAACCGGCGCATCGATCATCTGCAGGCCGCGTGCGGCCGCCGCTTCGGACACCTTGCGGGCGCTGGCCGGAGCGATCGTGCTGCAATCGATGACCAGCGCGCCGGCCGGAATCGCGGCGAGAATGCCGTCATCGCCGAGGTACAGGCCTTCGACGTGGCGACTGGCCGGCAGCATCGAGATCACCACCTCGGCGTCGGCCAGGGTGTCACGTGCTGACGACGCGGCACCGGCACCGGCGTCGACGGCGGCCTGCACGGCGGCCGGCACCAGATCGAACACGCGCACGGTGTGGCCGTTCTTGACCAGATTGGCGGCCATCGGGCCACCCATGTTGCCCAACCCAATGAATGCAATGCGGCTCATGCCAGGCTCCTTTCAGCGGCAGGGGTACCCAGGTCGGCCAGCGGATGCGCGGCATCGGCCCAGGGCGAAGCGAAGAACGTATCGGCCCACAGGGCGCTGGCTTCGGCCAGCGTGGCCGGGTTCCACGACGGCGTGCGGTCCTTGTCGATCAGCAGCGCACGGATGCCTTCGGCGAAATCGCCGTGGGCAGCGCAGTGCAGGGCGACGATGTATTCCAGGCGGTAGACCGCAGCCAGATCCTGGCCCGCGCTGCGGCGCTGCAGCTCGAACGCCAGCCGCGCCGAACCGGGCGCGCCGGCCGCGAGGGTCTTCTGGGCGGCCTGCAGCCAGGCATCCTCGGTCTGCAGGTGGGCGATGCCTTCGACGATGGCATCGAGGTCATCGCCGTCGCACAGTGCGTCGACCTTCGCCGCGTTGGCCAGCAGCGGACCGGTCGCGGCATCGCTGGCATACGATTGCAGCAGGTGGCCCAGGCGCTCGTGGTTGCTCGCGGCGTCGCGCGACCAGGCCACCTGCAGCAGTGCATCGAACACATCGCTGCGGCGCGCTTCGGCCACGTGCACGTCGGCCAGGCCGGCATAGATCGCATCGCCCGGGTTGAGCAGTGCACCGGTCAAGGCCAGGAACAGGCCACCCTTGCCCGGCACGCGCGGCAGCAGCCAGCTGCCACCCACGTCCGGGAACAGACCGACGGTGATCTCCGGGAACGCGAGCTTGGAGCGCTCGCTGACCACGCGGTGGCTGGCACCGGACATCAGGCCGATGCCCCCTCCCATGACGATGCCATGGCCCCAGCACAGGATCGGCTTGGCATAGGTGTGGATGAGGTAATCCACGCGGTACTCGACGTCGAAGAACTCGGCCGCGTAGTCGTTGTCGCGGATATCGCTGCGGCCGGCCTCGCGGAATGCACGCATGCTCTGGTACAGGCTGTGCAGGTCACCGCCGGCGCAGAACGCCTTTTCACCGGCGCCCTGCAGCACCACCATCGCGATGCCGTCGTCGTCGGCCCAGGCATTGAGTTGCTTCAGCAGCAGGTGCGCCATCGGCAGCGAGAAGCCATTGAGCGTGCGCGGCGCGTTCAGCGTGGCGATGCCGATGCGCGCGCCATTGCCGGCCACGCGCTCTTCGAACAGGACCGGCGCTTCGTCGGCGACCGTGGTCATGCGTTCTTCCACTGCGCGGCGCGCTTTTCCAGGAAGGCGTTCACGCCCTCGACCTGGTCGGCGGTATCGAACAGATCGACGAAGGCCTCGCGTTCGGCCACCAGCGCCGAGGCGTGGGTGCCGGTGCGGGTGGACTGCACCAGCGTCTTGCAGGCCGCGATGCTGGTCGGGCTCTGCTTGCCGGCCTTCTTCGCCCATTCCAGCGCCAGCGCCTTGGACTCGCCCTTGCCGACCTTCTCCTCGGCCAGGCCGATGCGCAGCGCGGTCTCGGCATTGATGCGCTCGCCCAGCAGGATCATGCGCTTGGCCCAGCCCTCGCCCACCAGCCGTGGCAGGTTCTGGGTACCACCGGCGCACGGCAGCAGGCCGACGGTGGCCTCCGGCAGCGCGACCTGGGCGTGGTCTTCGATGATGCGCAGGTCGCAGGCCAGCGCGCATTCCAGCCCGCCGCCCATCGCATAGCCGTTGATTGCGGCGATCGACACGCCGCGGAAGCCGGACAGCGCCTCGAAGGCTTCGCCGAAGCGGCGTGCGGCCTCGCGCGCGGCGGCCTTGTCGCCGGAGGCGAACTGGTTCAGATCTGCGCCGGCGGAGAAGAACTTTTCGCCGTCACCGGTGATCACCAGCGCGTAGATGTCGCGGTCCGCATTGAGCGCAGCCACCAGGTCGCGCAGCGCGGACAGGCTGTGCACGGTCCAGGTATGCGCCGGCGGGTTGTGCAGGGTGACCACGGCGGTGTGGCCATCGGCCTCGACCTTCAGGCCCACGTGCTCCTGGGTACGCCAATCCTTCATCGCAGTTCCTCTTCGGTGTTGAGCAGGTGACGGGCAACGATCACCCGCATGATCTCGTTGGTGCCTTCCAGGATCTGGTGCACGCGGCAGTCACGCAGCAGGCGTTCGATCGGGTATTCGCGGATGTAGCCGTAGCCGCCGTGGATCTGCAGCGCTTCGTTGCAGACAGTGAAACCGGCATCGGTGGCGAAGCGCTTGGCCATTGCGCACCACACGTTGGCGTCGCTGGCGCCGGCATCGAGCTTGCGCGCGGCGGTATGCACCATCTGCCGGGCGGCCACCAGCTGGGTGACCATGTCGGCCAGCTTGAACTGCAGTGCCTGGAACTCGGCCAGCGCCTTGCCGAACTGGCGACGCTCGCCCATGTAGCGGCGTGCGGCATCCAGCGCGCCCTGCGCGGCACCCAGCGAACAGGCGGCGATGTTGATGCGGCCGCCATCGAGTCCCTTCATCGCCAGCTTGAAGCCACCGCCTTCCTCTCCCAGAAGGTGGCTGACCGGCACGCGGACGTTCTCGAAGGTGATGCCACGGGTGGGCTGGCTGTTCCAGCCCATCTTCTCTTCCTTGCGGCCGAAGCTGATGCCCGGCAGGTCCGACGGCACCGCGATGGCGCTGACGCCGCCGGCACCGGCACCGCCGGTGCGCGCCATCACCACCAGCAGTTCGGTGGCGCCGGCGCCGGAGATGAAGGCCTTGGCGCCGTTCAGCACGAAGTGGTCGCCATCGCGCACGGCGGTGGTTTTCAGCGAGGCCGCATCGGAACCGGCGCCCGGTTCGGTCAGGCAGTACGAGGCCAGCTTGATGCCCGCCGCCAGATCGTTGCCCCACGCATCGCGCAGTGCCGGCTGACCCCACTTGGACACCATCCACGAGGCCATGTTGTGGATGCTGATGTAGGCCGCCGTCGAGGGGTCGACACTGGCGAGCTCCTCGATGACGACGGCGGCGTCCAGCCGGCTCAGGCCGCTCCCGCCCACTTCCGGGTCCATGTACAGACCGCAGAAGCCCAGTTCACCGGCCTTGGCGATCGCCTCGCGCGGAAAGATGCCCTCCGCATCCCATCGCGCGGCGTGCGGCGCCAGTTCGGCCAGTGCGAAGTCGCGGGCGGCCTCGCGGTAGGCCTGCTGCGCTTCTTCCAGTTCCGTCGTCATCGAGTGGCTCATGGCTGCTCCTGCCGTTACTTCAGGCTGATCGTGGTGTTGACGCCGTGGCTCAGCGTCTCGTCATCGAACCAGCGCGCGGTGACGGTCTTGGTCTGGGTGTAGAACAGCACCACCTGCTTGCCGTACGGGCCCAGGTCACCCAGCTTGGAGGCGCGCGAACCGGTGAAGGAGAACAGCGGCACCGGCACCGGGATCGGCACGTTGATGCCGACCTGGCCGACGTCGATGTCTTCCTGGAACCTGCGCGCGGCGGCGCCGGACTGGGTGAACAGTGCGGTGCCGTTGCCGTTCGGGTTGCTGTTGACCATCGCGATGGCGTCTTCCAGCGTTTCCGCTTCCAGGATCACCAGCACCGGCCCGAAGATTTCTTCCTGGTAGATGCGCATGTCGGTGGTGACACCGGCAAAGATGGTCGGGCCGACGAAGTTGCCCTTCTCGAAGCCATCGACCTGCGGATTGCGGCCGTCGAGCACCAGCTGCGCGCCCTGCTCCACGCCCGAGGCGATCAGGCCTTCCACGCGCTCGCGCGCGCTGCAGGAAATCACCGGGCCGACATCGGTACCGGACACGGTGCCACCGCTGACCTTCAGGGTCTTGGCCTTGGCCACCAGATCCTGCACCCAGCCGCGCGCTTCACCCACCAGCACCAGCGTAGAGGCCGCCATGCAGCGCTGGCCGGCGGCACCGAAGGCGGCACCGACCATCGCATTGAGGGTCTGCTCCTTGTTGGCATCCGGCAGCACCACGGCGTGGTTCTTGGCGCCCATCATGCACTGCACGCGCTTGCCGGCCAGCGACGCACGGTTGTACACGTGGGTACCCACGCGGGTGGAACCCACGAAGGAGACCGCCTTGATGTCCGGGTGGTCGCAAATCGCGTTGACCACTTCCTCGCCACCGTGGACCACATTCAGCACGCCCTTCGGAATGCCGGCTTCCAGCGCCAGTTCAACCAGGCGCATGGTGACCATCGGGTCCTGCTCGGACGGCTTGAGAATGAAGGTGTTGCCGGTGGCGATGGCCATCGGGAACATCCACAGCGGAATCATCGCCGGGAAGTTGAACGGGGTGATGCCGGCGCACACGCCCAGCGGCTGCATGATCGTGTAGGTATCCACGCCATTGGCCACGTTGTTGGCCAGCTCGCCCAGCTGCAGGTTGCCGATGGCGGCGGCGTGCTCGACCACTTCCAGGCCGCGGAACACATCGCCTTCGGCATCCGGCAGGGTCTTGCCCTGTTCGGCAGTGAGGATGTGCGCCAGCTCGCTCATGTTCTCGCGGATCAGCTGCTGGTACTTCAGGAAGATGCGCGCACGGGTGCCGATCGGGGTCTTGCGCCAGGTCTTGAACGCTTCCTTGGCGGCGGCCACGGCAGCGTCCACTTCAGCGGTGGTGGCGAACGGGACCTGGGCCAGCACGTCCTGGGTGGCCGGGTTGATCACGTCCTGCCAGTGGGAGGTCGCCGATTCGACGAACTGGCCATCGATCAGCATGCGGATACGGGGCGCTGCAACAGTCATGACGACATCCAGGGGTGCGAAAGATGCTTGGCATTATTCACAGCCGCCGCCTCGATTTCCGGCCTGAATCCGCTTAATCTGGCCAACACCCCTCACGATTCCTGTTAATTCTGTGAATCTACCATCCTCACAGCGCCAGCTGGGCCTGCGCCTGCTGCGCCTGCGCGAGCAGCGCGGCTACAGCCAGATCGACCTGGCCCGCGCCCTGGGCCTGTCTGCCAGCTACCTGAACCAGATCGAGCGCAACAAGCGCCCGTTGACGCCCGCCGTGCAGAAGAAGCTGGGGGAGGTGTTGGGCGACGTTTCCGCCCTGTTCGACGAGGATGAACCCGCGGCATTGCAGGAATCATTGGCCGAAACCCTGCGGGACCTGGGGCTGGCCGACGTCAGTGCCACCGAGCTGCGGGCACTGGCCGGCAACCTGCCGCAGGTGAGCCGGGCGCTGCTGGACCTGCATCGCCGCCACCTGGCGTTGCGGGAACATGCCGCCGCACTGGAGTTCCAGCTGGGCGAACCCGGTGCCGGCAGCACCCTGCCGGCGGGCGACCAGGTGCGCGAGTTCTTCAACCGCATGCACAACCACATCCCGGAGCTGGATGAGCTGGCCGAGCGGTTATTCGCCGAATGGGGACTGTCGCCGGGGCACGTCGCCCCGCGCCTGCGCCAGTTGCTGGCCGATCGCCACGGCGTGCTGGTGGAAGTGACTGCCTTGCAGGCCGGGCGCGAGAAGCGCCACTACGATGCCGGTGCCCGCCGGCTGTGGCTGCCGGACTACCTGGAGCCGGGCCAGCAGGCCTTCCAGATGGCCGCCGAACTGGCACTGCATGGCTACCTGCCGCAGATCGATGCGGTGATTGCCCGCGCCGGATTCAGCGACGAGGCGCGCATCGCGCAGGCGCGCATCGGCCTGTCGAACTATTTCGCCGGGGCCCTGGTAATGCCCTACCTGCGCTTCCTGCGTGCGGCCGAAGCCAGCAGCTACGACATCGAGCTGCTGGCGCACCAGTTCGGTGTCGGCTTCGAAGCAGTCTGCCACCGGCTGAGCACGCTGGCCCGCCGCAGCGCGCCCGGCCTGCCGTTCTTCTTCATCCGTGTGGACCGCGCCGGCAACGTCTCCAAGCGTCACTCGGCCACCGACTTCCACTTCTCGCAGGTGGGTGGCTCATGCCCGCTGTGGATCGTCTACGAGGCGTTCAACCAGCCCGGCCGCATCCTGACCCAGACCGCGCGCATGCCCGATGGGCGGCGCCACTTCTGGCTGGCCCGGCAGGTCAGCAGCGGCCCGGTTGGTCACGGCCAACCACGCAAGACTTTCGCAGTGGCGCTGGGCTGCGACCTGCAGCATGCCGAGCGGCTGGTGTATTCGCTGGGGCTGGATGTGCAGAGCCCCGGCAATTCGGTGTCGATCGGCCCGGGTTGCCGGGTGTGCCCACGCGAGGACTGCATGCAGCGCGCGTTCGCGCAGTTACCGGGGCGATAGGGTTGGTTCGGCAGGGCTGCGCCCTGCACCTGCACAGGCCGAAGCAACGGCAACGGCAAAAGCTGGAATTCCGTGGGATGGCGGGGCGGGTCCGGTTGCGGGGGACGGCGCAAGTACGTCCATGTAGCCTCGGTCGCGCCATCCATGGCGCTCACGCCCCCGCAACCGGACCCACCCCGCCTTCGACAGATCTCCGCAAGCTGTCAGAACGACGCATTGCCCTGGTGGGTGTCGACCTTGGTCGACACGAACCCTGGCGATGAGCCACCGCAGGGATCAGATCGTGCCGACCAAGGTCGGCACCCACCAGACAAGGTCGGCACCCGCCGGAACAGTTCAATCGGCTGCGGCAGCGGTCAGTAGATCGGCGTCAC
Source organism: Stenotrophomonas sp. RS-48 (assembly GCF_030053245.1). NCBI lineage: Bacteria > Pseudomonadati > Pseudomonadota > Gammaproteobacteria > Lysobacterales > Lysobacteraceae > Stenotrophomonas > Stenotrophomonas sp. RS-48. Next base: position 11,090 of record NZ_JASGBV010000068.1, on the reverse strand, counting down.
CTTCATCTGCGGCAGCGGCCGTGGTGCGCCGTCGGTGAGGTCCGGGCCAAGATCCTCCCAGCTGCGGCCCTGCTCCACCATCAGCCCCCACAACTGCTGTGACGCCAGCCGCTTGTCCTCCGAGCCCAGCTTGTACGACGGTGGCGACGGCACGCCGGCAGCCACCATCGTGTACGCCGCCCGATAGGCCAGCACCTGCTGCGCGGGATCGTCGGTACGCGCCACTTCCAGCGTGTAACGCTGGTAGGCCGAGGCCAGGTTGCGCCAGCGGATCCAGTAGTGATTCTCGAAGGAGAACGCGCAGAAGCGCGCACCGGCCAGGCTGCCCTTGTCGGCGATGCGGGTCAGCACCTCCTGCGGCATGTCCAGGTTCATGCCGCCCTCATCACCCTGCAGGGTCACGTGCACGATGCGGTCGCGATAGCCCGGAGCACGCGCCTGCAGCAGGTCGCGCCAGTTCTGCATGGTTGCCACCACCGCGAACAGGAAACGGCCGAGCTCGCCGGCGGCCACCGGTGCGGCGATGGACTGGTAGGTGCGTTGCCAGCCATGACGGTTTTCGCTGGGCAGGAACACCGATCGCTCCAGCGCCTGCCGTGCATTGCCGCCGGAGCTGACCTCCTCCGCATGCTGCGGATAGACCAGGTTGATGGCGAAGGTCGGCCAGCGCGGAAGCGCCGCGTCGAACAGATGGATCGGGAAGTTGCTGCTGATGCCCCCATCGGAGAACCAGCAGATCCGGAAGGCGGTGATCACCGGGCCGCAGGCCTGGCCGGCACTGGTCAGCCCCTCCATGCTGTCGGCCACGTTGTGTTCCGGATCGGAGGCGGTCGCTCCAGGCTCACAGCGGCGCTCGCGGCGCGAGGGCTCATGCAGCGGCACTGCGCTGATCAGCAACGGGAAACTCAGGCTCATCCGCGTTGCCACCAGTACCGGCAGCTGCGGCCCCTGCGGCAGGCGGTAATAGAGTCGTCCATCCACGCCCAGCGGCGGACCCGCATGGTTGACCAGCCACTGCACCACGCTGGCCGGGAACAGCTGGTCGAACTCTTCGCGCAGGAACCAGAACTGCGCGCCGCCCAGCGGCAGCGTGCGGGGTTCGTTGTGCGATACGCAGGTGGTGATCATCTGCAGGGTGATGGCATGCGGGCTGTCCGGCTCGTCGGCATAGCGCGGCGCATCGTGCAGGTCGGCAAAGGTAAGCGGCACATCGGCCGGCTTGCCTGACAGCTGCTGCAGGCAGCCGTGCAGCCATTCCGTCAACGCCGGCCGGCGCGCGTCGCTGCCGAGGCCGCTGCACAGGCCCAGCAGATTGCGTCGTGCCACCCGCGCGACCCGCAGCGCGGCCCCGGCCACGCCAGCGCCGTAGGCGCACAGCAGGGACGGCAGCAATGTTGCCGCCACTCCACTCCAGCCGCCGCCCCACGCGCCCAGCGCGAGCAGCAATGCCAGCGACACCAGCACTTCCAGCGGCGCGATCTGGAACACGGCGATGGCCAGGCACAGCAGCTTGCGGGGCCAGCCTGCATTGCCGGTCAGCACCACCAGCAGCCGATAGGCTGCACGCGCGCCGCGCGCCGGCTGGAACAGACCGTAGATGAACCCGCGCCGCGACAGCTGCGCCGACACCGCCGACAATCCACCGTACCCGGCATCGCCGGGCAGCGGCTCGCCCGCCTGCTGGCGGCGATCACCATAGGCCGCCGCCGCCGCCACCGCGGCGGCGATGGCGCCTGCCGAGGTGCCACCGATGCTCTTGAAGCGATACTCGCGCGCCAGCGCCAGTACCGCATTGGGGTACACGATGCCGCTGGTGATGCCACCTTTCATGACCAGATCGCAGTACTTCGCCGCCACACGTCACCTCCCGTCCGTCGGTTGCCAGTATCGCAAGCCGGCCTCTCACTGCCTGAGAAAGGTGCCACATCCCGGTGGTGTGATGCCGGGCCTTGACCATTGCTGCCAACCGGCCTACCTTGTGCACGCCGAAGGTATTCATCTCTTCATGCGAATGAAGGGATGAATTTAAACGGGAATCCGGTGAAGGCGCTTCGCGCGCCCATTCCGGAGCTGCCCCGCAGCGGTGAATGGAAACGAATCCTGCCAACAGCACTGGGCTCGCGCCTGGGAAGCGGCAGGTAGTAGGTGGGCTGCGGCCCGCGTCCAACAGCCCGAATACCGGCCCCGGCCGGGGGACACGACCGTCCTCTGACTCGACCTGGAATCTCCGCGGGGAGGTTGCCGGGGCCGTCGTCGTCCTGCGCCTGCAGGGTGCGCGGCCACGTGCGTCCTTTTCACGGCATCCGGTTCGCCCGCGGGGGCGAAGGTCGCTGGCAAGACGCCCGTGGGCCGGCAACGGCACGCGTCGTCCTGCGGTTCCTTCGTTCCTCAATGCCGACATGCAATGAGGACACGCTGCAATGACCACTGTTACCAACCTGGGCTTTCCCCGCATCGGCGCCAAGCGCGAACTGAAGCGGGCGCTCGAACGCCACTGGGCCGGCGAGGACGACGCCGCCACCCTGCAGGCCACCGCCGCGGCGCTGCGTGCCCGGCACTGGCAGCTGCAGATCGAGGCCGGCGTCGATGTACCGCCGAGCAACGACTTCAGCCTGTACGACCAGGTGCTCGACACCGCATGGCTGTTCGATGCCATTCCCGAACGCTACCGCGAACTGGCCGCGCACGATCCACTGGCCGCCTACTTCGCCACGGCCCGTGGCCTGCAGCGCGATGGCATCGACCTGCGCGCGCTGGAGATGACCAAGTGGTTCGACACCAACTATCACTATCTGGTGCCGGAACTGCACGCGGACCAGGCCTTCGCCCTGCGCGGTGACAAGCCGCTGGCGGAGTTCAACGAGGCCAGGGCGCTGGGCATCCATACCCGTCCGGTGCTGCTGGGGCCGGTGAGCTTCCTGCTGCTGTCCAAGACCACCGACGGCAGCACCGCGCTGGACCTGCTGGATGCGCTGCTGCCGGCCTATGTGCAGCTGCTCGGCCAGCTGGCCGACGCCGGTGCGGATTGGGTGCAGCTGGATGAGCCGCTGCTGGTGCAGGATCTCGACGCCGATGCGCAGGCAGCCTATGAGCGCGCCTATGCCCGGTTGGCCACGGCACGGCGTCCGAAACTGCTGGTCGCGACCTATTTCGGTGCGCTCGAGGACAACCTGGCGTTGGCCACCGGCCTGCCGGTGGACGGACTGCACGTGGACCTGGTGCGCGCGCCGGAGCAGCTGGACGCCGTGCTGAAGGCGCTGCCGGCCGAGCGCGTGCTGTCGGCCGGCCTGGTCAACGGCCGCAACATCTGGCGCACCCATCTGGACAACGCACTGATCCTGGCCCGGTTTGCCCAGGTGGACCGCGGCGCCGACCGGCTCTGGCTGGCACCGTCCTGTTCCCTGCTGCACACGCCCGTGGATCTTGCGCTGGAAAAGAAGCTTGATGACGAACTGAAGGGCTGGCTGGCGTTCTCCCGGCAGAAGCTTCAGGAACTGCGCCTGCTGGCCGACGCGCTCGATGGCAGGGCGGATGCGGAAGCGGGCCTGGCTGCCAACCGCGCTGCACTGGAGGGCCGTCGTCGCTCGCCACGCGTGCACAACCCGGCCGTGGCCGCACGCCTGGCCGCGCTGACCGTGGCCGATGCGCAGCGGCACACCGCCTACCCGCAGCGCCGCATCGCACAGCATGCGGCGCTGCAGCTGCCGCTGCTGCCCACCACCACGATCGGTTCCTTCCCGCAGACGCTGGAGGTGCGCGAGGCACGCGCCCGGCACAAGTCCGGCAAGCTGGGCCTGGCCGAGTACGAGGCCTTCCTGGAACAGCAGACCGCGCATGCGGTACGCGTGCAGGAAGCGCTGGGCCTGGACGTGCTGGTCCACGGCGAATTCGAGCGCAACGACATGGTCGAGTACTTCGGCGAGCAGCTGGAAGGCTTCGCCTTTACCGGCAACGGCTGGGTGCAGAGCTATGGCTCGCGCTGCGTCAAGCCACCGGTGATCTTCGGCGACGTCAGCCGCCCGCAGCCGATGACGGTGCGCTGGTCCAGTTACGCGCAATCGCTCACCGACAAGCCGATGAAGGGCATGCTGACCGGTCCGGTGACGGTACTGCAGTGGTCGTTCGTGCGCGACGACCAGGAACGCGCTGTGACCTGTCGGCAGATCGCGCTGGCCCTGCGGGACGAAGTGCAGGACCTGGAAGCAGCCGGCATCGGCGTGATCCAGGTGGACGAGCCGGCCATCCGCGAGGGGTTGCCGTTGCGCCGTGCCCACTGGCGCGCCTACCTGGACTGGGCGGTGGAATCGTTCCGCATCAGTACCAGCGGCGTGCGCGATGCCACCCAGATCCACACCCACATGTGCTATTCGGAGTTCAACGACATCATCCACTCGGTCGCAGCGATGGACGCGGACGTGATCTCGATCGAGACCTCGCGCTCGCGCATGGAACTGCTGGATGCCTTCGTGAAGTTCAACTATCCCAACGAGATCGGCCCGGGCGTGTATGACATCCACTCCCCGCGCGTGCCGGACAAGGCGGAGATGGTGGACCTGCTGCGCAAGGCGCTGGCCGTGCTGAAGCCGGAGCAGCTGTGGGTCAACCCGGACTGCGGGCTGAAGACCCGTGGCTGGCCGGAAACCCGCGCTGCACTGCAGGCACTGGTTGCCGCCGCAGTGGAACTGCGTGCCGAGCACACCGACGCCCGCGTCGCCTGACCTGTCTCTCCACCCCGATGCACGGGCCGCCGCCGTTGCCGGCGGTCCGTGCGGTACCTGATGATGACCGAGCTCCAACGCCCCACCCTGTCCCTGCCCGCCGACGGCAAGCGCCTGCTGCTGCATTCGTGCTGTGCGCCCTGCTCCGGCGAAGTGATGGAGGCGATCACCGCCTCCGGGATCGACTACGCGATCTTCTTCTACAACCCCAACATCCATCCGGTGAAGGAATACGAGCTTCGCAAGCAGGAGAACATCCGCTTCGCCGAGCAGCATGGCATCCCCTTCATCGACTGCGACTACGACACCGACAACTGGTTCAGCCGCGCGCGCGGCATGGAGAACGAACCCGAGCGCGGCATCCGCTGCACGATGTGCTTCGACATGCGCTTCGAGCGCACGGCGCTGTACGCGCATGAGCACGGCTACGACACCATCAGCTCGTCGCTGGGCATCTCGCGCTGGAAGAACATGGCGCAGATCAATGACTGCGGCATCCGCGCCGCGGCGCGCTACGAGGGCCTGCAGTACTGGGATTACAACTGGCGCAAGGGCGGTGGTGCCAGCCGCATGATCGAGATCAGCAAGCGCGAGCGGTTCTACCAGCAGGAGTACTGTGGCTGCGTGTACTCGCTGCGCGATGCCAACCGGCACCGCCGGGAGACCGGCCGCGAGCGGATCCGGATCGGGCTGCTGTATTACGGCCAGGACAACGAAACGCCGCAGGGCGATTGACGTGTGGCGAGGGGGCGGCCACGCTGGTCGCCTCTTCCGCCGCGCTGGAACGTCCATGCCCACCCTGCCCGCCACTGTCGCCCTGCTGGTGATCGATCTGCAGCCGGACTTCATGCCCGGGGGCGCGCTGGCCTGCGACCGTGGCGATGCGCTGGTCGCGCCGATCGCGCAGCTGCTGGCGCAGCGCCGCTACCGCACCGTAGTGGCCACCCAGGACTGGCATCCCGCGGACCATGCTTCGTTCGCCAGCCAGCACCCCGGCCATCGTCCGTTCGAAACGATCCTGCTGCATGCGCAACCGCAGACCCTGTGGCCGGACCACTGCGTGCAGGGCAGCGCCGGTGCCGCCCTGCATCCGCAGGTGGACTGGAACATGGCCGACCTGATCCTGCGCAAGGGCACCCGCCAGCAGGTGGATTCCTACAGCGCCTTCCGCGAGAACCACGGCCCCGATGGCGGGCGCCCCGCCACCGGCCTGGCCGGCTGGCTGCATGAGCGCGGCATCGACGAGGTGCACGTCTGTGGCCTGGCCCGCGACTACTGCGTGCTGTGGAGCGCGCAGGACGCAGCCACGTCTGGCTTCAGGGTGAAATTCCTCTGGGACCTGACCCGGCCGGTGACCGAGGCCAACGACGGGATGGTGCGCGAAGCACTGGGCACTGCGGGGATCGGGATCCTCTGACGCACGTCCGGCCGGGCAGGTATCAGCGGAACACCACCGTGCGGTGCCCGTTGAGCAGGATGCGGTGCTCCACATGGCGGCGCACGGCACGCGCCAGCACCTGCGATTCGGTATCGCTGCCCAGGCGTACCAGGTCGCGCGGCGTCATCGCATGATCGACCCGGGCCACGTCCTGTTCGATGATCGGACCTTCGTCCAGATCCTCGGTGACATAGTGCGCGGTGGCGCCGATGATCTTGACCCCGCGCGCGTGCGCCTGGTGATAGGGCTGCGCGCCCTTGAAGCTGGGCAGGAAGCTGTGATGGATGTTGATCGCCCGGCCGGCCAGCGCGCGGCACAGGGTGGGTGAAAGAATCTGCATGTAGCGCGCCAGCACCACCAGGTCGATACGCTCGTGTTCGACCAGATCGATGATCTGCTGCTCCTGCACCGCACGCGTATCCGCGTTCACCGGCAGATGGTGGAACGGCACGCCGTAGGACGCAGCCAGCGGTGCGAAATCGGCATGGTTGGACACCACTGCCGCGATATCCACTTTCAGCTGCCCGCTGTGCGCACGGAAAAGCAGGTCATTCAGGCAGTGGCCCTGCTTGCTGACCAGCACCAGCAGGCGCGCACGACGCCGACCGTCCTGCAGCTGCCAGTCCATGCCGAACTCGCGGGCCAGTGCCGCCATGGACGCATGTACCGTGTCCAGGGGCAGGCTGGCGTCGCGGTCGAAATGCACGCGCAGGAAGAACCGGCCGCTTTCCTCGTCGCCGAACTGCTGGGCGTCGAGGATGTTGCAGCCATGATCGAACAACAGGCCCGACACGCGGTAGACGATGCCGGTACGGTCGGGGCAGGACAGGGTGAGGATGGAATCGGGTCGCATCCTGCAAGTGTAGGGCAGCACCCCGCCCGCGTGATCCATTGTCACCGATGCAACGAACCACTTCGGACAGTTCCAAGTGATCGTGGCGGGCTTTCGTGGCACGCTGGCGGGTCATGAACCTGTTGCAGCTGATCCGCAGCTTCACCCGCACCGCAGACACCGGCAGTATTGCCGCTGCGGCCCGCAGCCTTGGCATCAGCGCCACCGCCGTCGGCCAGAACATCCATCGCCTGGAGGCACACCTGGGCGTGCGCCTGCTGAACCGCAGCACGCGCCAGCTGGCGCTGAGCGAGGCCGGTGCGCTGTACCTGGCGCAGGTGCGCCACATCGAAACCGATCTGGCGCGGGCGCAGGCCCTGGTCACCAGCGGTGACATCGAGCCGGCCGGGCCATTGCGCATCGCCAGCAGCCGCGCGTTCGGCCGCCACGTGCTGGCGCCCCTGCTGCCTTCACTGCAGCAACGCTATCCGCAGCTGCAGCTGGAACTGCGGCTGTCCGACCGGGCCGTGCAGCATGGTCCGGAGGCGGTCGATGCCAGCATCCGCATCGATGCGCAGCTGGAGGACGGCGTCGTGGCGCGGCCGCTGGCACGCATTCCCTTCGTCTTCTGCGCCTCGCCTGCCTACCTGCAGGCGCATGGCTGGCCACAGGAGCCGTCCGATCTGCGCGGCCATCGGGGTGTGCTGCATCGTTTCCCCACCGATGGGCGGCCTCTGCGCTGGGGCCTGCGCAAGGGCGACCAGCGCGCGGATGCGCCGCTGCCGCCCGGCATGGTGTGCGATGACATCGACGCGCTGGCCGAACTGGCCGCGGCCGGTGCCGGCATCACCCGGCTGGCGGCCTTCGTGGCCGATCCCTTTCTGCGCGATGGCCGGTTGCAGGCGGTGTTCGGCGCGGACAGCGCATGGCGCCCGGAACCGATGGAGGTCTATTTCTGCGTCAGCGACCGCCGCGACTTCACCGCCAGGATCCGTGCGCTGTTCGATCACCTGCAGGCCGGCCTGCCGCCGGCCTGGCGGGCATGACCTTCAGCGCGGGGTGAACACGCCGCGTGCCTCACGCGGCTCGCAGCGCAGGTACTGCGCGGCCGGCACCACGCTGTCGCCCAGCGCGGCTGCCGCGTGCCAGGGCCAGCGCGGGTCGTAGAGGATGCCGCGGGCCAGGGCGATGGCATCGGCGTGGCGATGACGCAGGATCGATTCGGCCTGCTCCGGTTCGGTGATCATCCCCACCGCGATGACCGGCATGCGCACCTTGGCCTTGATCGCGGCCGCGAACGGCACCTGGTAGCCCGGCCCGACGCTGATCTTCTGGCGCTCATCCAGGCCGCCGCTGGAGACGTGCAGGAAATCGCAGCCACGCGCGTCCAGCACCTGGGACAGCGCTTCGCTCTGCAGCAGATCCCAGCCACCGTCGACCCAGTCGCTGGCGGAGATGCGCACGCCGACGGCCACCTTGTCGGACACTGCCGCGCGCACGGCATCGAATACCTCTACCAGCAGGCGCAGGCGATTGGGCAGCGAACCCCCGTAGCCATCGGTGCGCCGGTTGCTCAGCGGTGACAGGAACTGGTGCAGCAGATAGCCGTGCGCGGCATGCACTTCGATCAGTTCGAAGCCCAGGCGTTCGGCGCGCACCGCGCTGGCGGCGAAGGCAGCAACGATTCCCGCGATGCCCGCCTCATCCAGTTCCTGCGGCGCGGGATCGGCAGCATGGAACGGCAGCGCTGACGGCGCCACCGTGGTCCAGCCACGTGCATCATCGGCCGGCAGCTGGCCACCGCCGTCCCAGGGACGCTGTACCGAGGCCTTGCGGCCGGCATGGCCCAGCTGGATGCCCAGCGGCATCGGCGACCAGCGCCGCACGCTGGCCAGCACGTGTGCCAGCGCAGCTTCGGTACCGTCATCCCACAGGCCGAGGTCGGCCCAGCTGATGCGTCCACGCGGCTCAACCGCCGTCGCTTCCAGGATCAGCAGGCCGGCACCGGATTGCGCCAGGTTGCCCAGATGCATGGCATGCCAGTCGCTGGCGCGCCCGTCTTCGGCGGAATACTGGCACATCGGCGCGATGACGATGCGGTTGGACAGGGTCAGGCGGCCGAAGGTGATCGGCGAGAACAGCTGGCTCACGAGGGGTGCAGGGACGGGCAGAGGGGGGTGCGTATTGCACCGCTGCAAGGGCGGCGAATCAACCATGTGGATGGATCGCTGTTTCGCGGTGGCGCTGCATGCTCGCCGGGCATGGCCTGGCGCTACCCGATGACGAACCCGGCCAGCGCTTCAGCGCAATCGCGCTCGTCCTTGAACTGCAGCAGGTCGTCGGCACGGGTGCGGCCACGGTTCACGGCAGCCACCGGCAATCCGGCCTTTGCTGCGGCCTGCACGAAACGGAAGCCGGAATAGACCATCAGCGAGGACCCCACCACCAGCACGGCATCGGCATGCTGCAGGTGCTCATGCACTGCCGCCACGCGTTCACGCGGCACGTTCTCGCCGAAGAACACCACGTCCGGCTTCAGCAGGCCGCCACAGGACGGACAGTCGGGCACCACGAAGGAGGAAAAATCGGTCTCCAGATCAGCGTCGCCGTCGGGGGCGATGCCGGCCTCGAGCGTGTCCCAGCCGGGATTGGCGTCCAGCAGGCGCTGCTGGAACGCCTGGCGACCGCTGCGGCGCTCGCAGCCCATGCAGCGCACCAGGTCCAGCCGCCCATGCAGGTCGATCACGTTCCGGCTGCCGGCGCGCTGGTGCAGGCAATCCACGTTCTGGGTCAGCAGCAACTGCACCTTGCCTTGCTTCTCCAGCGCGGCCAGCGCCTGGTGGGTGCCGTTGGGCTGGGCCAGGCCGAAGCGCGGCCAGCCCAGCAGGCTGCGTGCCCAGTAGCGCTGGCGGGTGGCGGCCTCGCCCATGAATGCCTGGTAGGTGACCGGCGGCGTGCGTTTCCATTGGCCATCGGTATCCCGGTAATCGGGGATTCCCGAGGCCGTGCTGCAGCCAGCGCCGGTCAGCACGAACAGGCGCTGGGCGCGGTCGATGAAGTCGGTCAGCGGCGGGGTCATGCCACCCAGATGGGGGCAGCACGGCGCCCCCACAAGCGCCGGCTCAGGGCGCCGGCAGCGGCGGCACCGCGATCGGCTGGCCCGCCTCGTCCAGCGCGATCATCACGAAGTGGCCGCGGGTGCAGAGCCTGCGCTCGCCGCTGTGCAGGTCTTCGGCAATCAGTTCCACCTCGACCTTCATCGAGCTGCGGCCGACCTCGACGATGCGGCCGATCGTTTCCACCATCTGGCCGATGCGGATCGGCAGCTTGAAGTCGACCTGGTCGCTGCGCGCGGTCACCACGGTGCGGCGCGAGTAGCGGGCGGCGGCGAGGAAGGCGGCCTTGTCCATCCACGCCAGCGCCTGGCCACCAAACAGCGTGCCCATATGGTTGGTATGGTTGGGAAAGACGATTTCGGCCATGCGCACTTCGATCGGTGGCACGGTTTCAGGGATCGGGGTCATGGGTAGGGCTTCGGTGTGGGGTGCGGCAATGTTAAGCCAGGCCCCGTACAGGCAGCGCTACACTGCGCCACGCCCACTGCCAGGACTGCCCATGCCCGCGACCTCCGATCTGCTGGCGTTCGCCCTCATCTCGCTGGGCATGGTGCTCACGCCCGGGCCGAACATGATCTACCTGGTCTCGCGCTCGATCTGCCAGGGCCGCCGCGCCGGCCTGGTCTCGCTGGGTGGGGTGGTGCTGGGTTTCGTGTTCTACATGCTGTGCGCGGCGCTGGGCATCACCGCCCTGCTGATGACGGTGCCGTTCGCCTACGACGCGCTGCGCATCGGGGGGGCGTTCTACCTGCTGTACCTGGCCTGGCAGGCGCTCAAACCCGGTGGCCGCTCGCCGTTCGCGGTGCGCGACCTGCCGCAGGACACCCCACGCAGATTGTTTGCGATGGGCTTTCTGACCAATCTGCTGAACCCGAAGATCGCGGTGATGTACCTGTCCCTGCTGCCGCAGTTCCTGCATCCGGACGGGCACGGCAGCGTGCTGATGCAGTCGCTGGTTCTGGGTGCTACCCAGATCGTGGTGAGCC
>NZ_JASGBV010000067.1:0-32212 GCF_030053245.1 Stenotrophomonas sp. RS-48 | reverse complement strand
GGCAGCTGTCGATGCCCTCGCGACCGGCACAGATCACCTTGCCGCGGGCCAGCTCGCCGGCGTATGCCTGCTGGCATTGCGTGAAGGGCACGAAGGGCGTCCGCACCGCCTGCAGCTCGGTCGGGTAGATCACGTCGTCATCGATGCCGGTGTCACCCCAGCCGATCACGGTGAAATCACGACCCGGCTTGAGATAGCTGGCGTCCGGACGCAGGCGCAGGGCAACCGGCTGCACGTCGGCCAGCGGCGCGCTGAGGTGGATCAGGGCCACGTCGTGCTCCAGGGTGTTGCCGCTGTTGAAGGCCGGGTGCACGTGGATCGCCCTGATGTTGGACGCTCGAGGCGATGGCGCGGTGGCCAGCGTGGTGCTGCCGGCCAGCACCGCCAGCCGCGCGGGCGAGTTGCCCTGTACGCAGTGCGCGGCGGTCAGGATCCAGGACGGCGAGATCACCGTGCCGCCGCAGACGTGGCGGTCGAAGTCACTGTCTCCCAGCTCCAGGCCCTGCAGGCTGACCATGAACGGATACTCGCCGGGCACGGCCGGGGCGCCGCCGATGATGTGGGGCGACCCGGTCGCCGGCGCTGCTGCGGTGGCAGGAAAGATGGCAGCGGCCAGCAGGCCACCGAACAGCAAAGAGGTGCTGCGATACATATCCTTGTACTCCCTCTATCGATGATTGGAACCGGCGAAGCCGCGGTCCACGCCGGTGCATCGATTGGAAGGGCGACCACCCCCGCGCACTGCGAGCGGGCTCACAGTTCATCGGTGTGGGGACGGTCGCGTCATTACGGGAGCCACAATTGCGAACGCCATCCCGCATGCAGCGCGATGGCGTTCATGATGTCACCGTGATCGCTGTTGGTGCGGGACTCAGCGTGCAGCCAAAGCCGACGCGATTTCCTGCTGGATCGACCGCGCCGCTGCCTGCGGATCGGCCGCCAGGCGGATCGGTCGACCGACCACGATGGCGTCGGCGCCATCGGCAAACGCCTGGGCGACGCCGACGGTACGCTTCTGGTCGTCGCCGACCGGACCCCCGGGGCGGATGCCCGGGCAGACGATCGAGAAGCCGGCACCGCTCGCGGCACGGATCGGCGCGGCTTCCTGGCCTGATGCGATCACTCCGTCGATACCGGCGGCCTGCGCGGCCAGCGCGCGCTCGACCACCACGTCCACCGGCTCGCGGTCGATCCCCATCTGCGCCAGGTCCGGACGCCCCATCGAGGTCAGCACGGTGACCGCCAGCAGGCGCATGTCGCCGGTGCTGGCCGCGGCGCAGGCTTCCATCATTGCCGGATGCCAGCCGTGGATGGTGGCGTAACTGACCGGCCACTGCGACAGCCGCCGGATCACCGCCGCCGCGGTAGCGGGGATGTCGAAGAACTTCAGATCGACGAACACGCGCTTGTCGCGGCGCGCCAGCTCATCCAGCACCTGGAAGTAGTCACCGGACGCCAGCAGTTCCATGCCGATCTTGTAGAAAGCCACGCTCTCGCCGAGGCGGTCGACCCACTCCAGTGCCTGTACGCGGTCAGGGACATCCAGCGCGAAGATCAGGCGCTCATCGTCGCGCAGCGGCAGCGGTGCGCGGCTCACGGCGCGTAGTCCAGGGCAGCGCGCTTGGCATCATGGCGTGCCTGGCGCGACTGGCTGTAGTCATTGTTGAACTGCGCCGGCTCGAAGCCGCCGTAGGTCGGGTTCGGCAGCATCCACCAGCGCTCGCCGAACCAGTCGTGGTACTGCTGCAGCAGTGCGTCACGCCCTTCATTGGTGTTGGCGGTCACTTCCACGAAGTCGCCCAGCTGGTCGCCGAACTGCATCAGCACGCGGTACTTCTGCCCGGCCAGGCGCCGGCGGCAGTTCTTCTCGCTGCCGGCCTGCTCGCAGCCTTCGACCACGGTGCCCAGGCCCAGGAACACGCTGTCATCGGCGACCGGCAGGCCCTGCTCGCGCAGGTTGGCCAGGGTCGCTTCCTTCAGGTGCACGGCGCGGTTGGAGATGTACAGAAGGGTCACGCCGCGGGCATTGGCCGCCTTGGCGAAATCGACTACGCCGGGAATCGCCTTGGCCTTCTTCTCCGCGACCCACTGGTCCCAGCTCAGCTCGTCGTATTCCTTGCCATCGCGCACCAGGCGCGCCTGGTAGGGCGAGTTGTCCAGCACGGTTTCGTCCACGTCCAGCACCACCGCGGGCTTCAGGCCCTTGGCCTCGTTGCCGCGCTCTTCCGGCACCAGCGCGTCCCAGTGGGCTTCCTTCAGCGCGCCGTCCAGGCGGTCGGCGGCGGCACGGTAGGTCTGCTCGGTGATCGCGCGGTACTCCTGCGCGCGCTGCATCCACAGCACCGCGTTGAGGTTGTCGTTGGCGGTCGCTTCGCCGGCCGCCCCGGTCTTGGCAGCCGGGGCCACCGGAGCGGCCGCGTCGGTGGCCGGGGTCTCGACGCGCTTGCAGGCGGACAGACCCAGCAGCGCCGTGGCGAGCAGGGTGAGGGACAGGGAAACAGGACGACGCATGGCATTCACCGGCAACAGATATCGGCTCATTTTACCGGCAAAGGCGCCATCGGGACGGCTATGCTTGGCGGTTGACCCGATGCCTTCCCGGAGGCCGCCATGACCGATGCCATCCAGACCCCCGACCGTCCCCTGCTCGATCCCGTGCAGGCCCGCCTGCTGGGCTGCCTGGTGGAGAAGGAGGCGACCACGCCGGACACCTACCCGCTGACGGTCAACGCCGCCCAGTCGGCCGCCAACCAGAAGACCGCGCGCGAGCCGGTGATGAACGTCGACGCCGGCAGTGTCCAGCACGCGCTGCGCCAGCTGGAGTCGATGGGCCTGGCGCGCCAGCACTTCTCCTCGCGTGCAGACCGCTACGAGCATCGCCTGCAGGCCGCGCTGGACCTGACCCGGCAGCAGACCGTGCTGCTGGCGATGCTGCTGCTGCGCGGGCCGCAGACACTGGGCGAGCTGGTCACGCGCAGCGAGCGCCTGTACCGCTTCGCCGACACCGACGAAGCCCGCCACGCCATCGAGCGCCTGCAGCAGCGTGAGCTGCTCATCGTGCTGCCGCGCGCCAGCGGCCAGCGCGAGGACCGCTATATGCACCTGCTGTGCGGCGAGGTGGACGCGGCGGCACTGGCGGCACGGTACGCAGGCGGTGCCGGTGGCAGCGAGCCGGCCGACCCGGGCCTGGCTGAACGGGTGGCCCAGCTGGAAGCGGCAGTGGCCGAACTGCAGGCGCAGCTGGCGGACCTGCGCGGCTGAGGCGGCCCGCCGGGCCTGGCCCAACGCTGTCGATGCGGTACAGGCGGACTAGCCGACCGGCGCCGCTCCCGGCGTGGCATACAGACGGCTGGGCGTGGCGATGCCCGGCAGCTGGACGACCCCCTGTTCGCACATGCCCAGGCCCAGCAGGATTTTCCCGGACACGACGTTGTCCAGGTCGGTGATGCCATAGAGGTCCTGCAGGCCAAGGGCGCCGCGCGCGTGGGTGAAGACCGCCCGCGCTGCTTCCCCTGCGTAGCCGTGCCCCGTGTACTCCGACAACAGTGCATAGCCGATGTCCGGTCCCGGCAGGCCGTCGCGCCGGACCAGCCCGGCATTGCCCAGCCAGGCGCCATCGGACAGACGCTCGATGGCATACATGCCGAACCCGTTCAACGCATAGCTGTGCAGCACGCGCAGGGCGATGTACTCGCGGGCCTGCGCTTCGCTGTGCACGTTGCGGTCACCAATGAAGCGCACGAAACCAGGATCGTTGAGCAGCGCCAGCATCGGCGCCGCATCACGATCAGGCTCGATGCGGCGGAGCCGCAGGCGTTCGCTTTCGATGGGATGCATGCGCAGACCTGTGGGTGGAGAGGCCCGATTGTAGGGCGATGTGCTGGGGTCAGAGCCCTTCCCTGCGGGAAGGGATCCGACCCCGGTCAGTCGAACAGGGCCTCGATCGCCGCCAGTCCCGCCGTTGCCCGCTCCTTCTTGCGCGCGGCATCGGCCACCGGATCGGCGCCGTCGCGCTGGATCTCCTCGGCCGGGATCTCGTCGAAGAAGCGGCTGGGCTTGAGCCGCACATGCTCGCCGAACTTGCGGGTGAGCTTGCTGTAGCTCATCCACAGCTGGATCTTGGCGCGGGTGATACCCACGTACAGCAGCCGCCGCTCCTCCTGCAGGTTGCCTTCGTCGAGGCTGACCTGGTGCGGCAGCACGCCGTCCTCGCAGCCGACGATGAAGACATACGGGAACTCCAGGCCCTTGGAGGCATGCAGGGTCATCATCCGCACCTGGTTGCCGCCCTCATCCTTGTCGCTGCGCGACAACAGTGCCAGCTGGCCGGCCAGATCGGCGGCGGTGGCACCGCGCGGACCGCCTTCAAACCACTGCGCAAGTTCCTCGATGTTGTTGGCGCGGCGCTGGTAGCTGGCCTCTTCCTTGGCCTGCTGGCGCAGCTCGCTGAGCAGGCCCGATTCCTTGGCGACCTTGCGGATCATGTCACCGGAGCTGACCTGCCGCATCTGTGCGCGCAGGTCGCGCAGGATGTCGGTGAAACGCGCCAGGCTGTTGGCAGCGCGCGGCGGCAGCTGTGACAGCGCGCCGATCGCCTCGGCCGCCTGGGCCATCGGCATGTCTTTTTCCGATGCCAGTTCGGCCAGCTTGGCCAGCGTTCCGGCACCCACGTCACGCTTGGGCGCCTGCACGGCACGCATGAATGCGGTGTCGTCGTCCGGGTTCACCAGCAGCCGCAGCCAGGCCAGCGTGTCCTTCACTTCCTGGCGCTCCAGGAACATGGTGCCGCCGGTCAGGTGATAGGGAATACGCAGCAGCTGCATCGCTTTCTCCAGCGGCCGCGACTGGAAGTTGCCGCGGAACAGGATGCAGAAGTCACTCCACGGCACGTTGCGCGACTGCGCCACGAAGGCGATCTCGGCGGCCACCTTCTCTGCCTCGTGCTCGCTGTTGCGGCATTCCCATACGCGGATGCGCTCACCGTCGGCCTGATCGCTCCACAGCTTCTTCAGGTGCTCGTGCGGGTTGTTGGCGATCAACGCATTGGCCGCGCGCAGCACGCGGTTGGAGCAGCGGTAGTTCTGCTCCAGCTTGATGATTTCCAGCGCGGGGTAGTCGCGCCCCATCTGCTGCAGGTTCTCGGGGTTGGCGCCACGCCAGGCGTAGATGGACTGGTCATCGTCACCCACGCAGGTGAAGTTGCCCTTGTCCCCGGCCAGCTGCTTGAGCAGGCGGTACTGCGCGTCGTTGGTGTCCTGGCATTCGTCCACCAGCAGGTAGCCGATGCGTTCGCGCCAGGCCAGGGCGATCTCCGGGTTCTCCTCCAGGATCTGCACCGGCAGGCGGATCAGGTCGTCGAAGTCGACCGCGTTGAAAGCGGTCAGGCGCAGCTGGTAGCGCTCGTAGACGCTGGCTGCTTCCTTCTCGCGGTTGCTGCGCGCGGCAGCCATCGCCTGCTCGGGCGAGAGACCGGCATTCTTCGCCCGCGACACCAGGTTCTTCATGTCCTCGATATCGTCGGGCTTGGCGCCATGCATCAGGTCCTTGATCTGCGCGGCGGCGTCGTCGGCATCGAAGATCGAGAAGCCGCGCTTCAGGCCCACCGCCGCATGCTCGATCTGCAGGAACTTCAGGCCCAGGGCGTGGAAGGTGCAGATGGTCACCTCGTCGGCGTCCTGCTCGCGCAGACGCTTGGCCACACGTTCGCGCATCTCTTTGGCCGACTTGTTGGTGAAGGTGATCGCGGCGATGCGGCGGGCCGGGTAGCGGCCGCAGCCGATCAGGTGGGCGATCTTCTCCACGATCACGCGCGTCTTGCCGCTGCCGGCACCGGCCAGCACCAGCAACGGGCCTTCGATGTGCAGGACGGCGGCGGCTTGGGGAGGATTGAGACCGTGCATGGGAGGGGGATTGTAGCGGGGCCGGGTGAGGACCACAGCCGGACAGCCGGTGGGGTTGCTGAACAGCTTCGGCCAAGCGGGGCTGCGGCGTACAATCCGTCGATGGCCAAGCTCTACTTCTACTACTCGGCGATGAACGCCGGCAAGACCACCACCCTGCTGCAGAGCGCGCACAATTACCGCGAGCGCGGCATGCGGGTGGCGATCCTGACCCCGCGCCTGGATGATCGCGCGGGCGCAGGCGTGGTGGCCTCGCGCATCGGGCTGCGCGCCGAAGGCATGGCGTTCGACCGCGACACCGACCTGCAGCGCTGGGCCGAACAGGACCTGGCATCGAACGGACCGATGGGCTGCCTGCTGGTGGACGAAGCACAGTTCCTGACCCGCGCGCAGGTCTGGCAGCTCAGCGAAGTGGTCGACCAGCTGCGCATCCCGGTGCTGTGCTACGGGTTGCGCACCGATTTCCGCGGTGAACTGTTCGAAGGCAGCCAGTACCTGCTGGCATGGGCCGACGAGATGCAGGAGATCAAGACCATCTGCCACAGCGGCAAGAAGGCGATCATGACCGTCCGCGTGGATGAGCATGGGCATGCCGTGCAGGACGGCCCGCAGGTGGAGATCGGCGGCAACGACCGCTATGTGTCGGTGAGCCGGGCCGAGTTCAAGAAGATCACCCGCGGTGAAGGCCGCATCGAGCCGATGCAGGCGCCCCTGCCGCTGTGATCCGCCGGCTCATGCCGCTGCACGCGTGACCTCCGGCAGTTTACAGCTGCAGGCCAGTGGTCCTAGGCTGCGGCCACGTCTGCTGCCGAACAGGAAGTCCGCCATGCGTTCCACGCTTCTGCTGTTGCCGCTGCTTCTGCTGCCGCTGGGGCCGCCGGCCTTCGCCGCCGATCGTCCTCCGGTGGAGCAGGATCCCACGTTGCTGGGCGCAGGCTTCATGGACAACCATCCGGACATGATGTACCGGCAGTGGGGCGTAAACGCCCTGCACCGCAATGATGTCAAAGGCGCGATGGATAATTTCCGGCTGGCCGCACGCTACGCGGACAAGCCTGCGCAGGGATACCTGGGCGAACTGTACTGGTATGGAGTGAACCAGCCGCGCGATCCGCTCATGGCATTTGCCTGGATGGATGTGGCGGCCGAGCGCGGCTACCCCCTGTTCGTGGACCTGCGCAACGAGTACTGGGCCGCGCTGCCACTGGAGCAGCATGAGGCCGCGCGTGCGCAGGCCAACGCGCTGCGGGCCGAGTATGGCGACGAAGTTGCCCGCCCGCGCATGGCGGAAGTGCTGAGGAAGGGACGGCGCGAGATGACCGGCAGCCGTGTCGGCTCGATGTCCAACAATGTGGACATCGTATACATGGACGGCGGCATTTCCCGCACGATCAAGGCTGATCGCATGTACGATCCGAAGTACTGGGATCCCAAGCAGTACGAACGCTGGCAGGACGAAACCTGGATGAAGATCCGCCGTGGCACGGTGGAAGTGGGCGTGCCGACGCAGTCGCACGCCACCGACGCCAAGCCGTGAGTTATCGGTGCCGGCACTTGGCCGGCACCCGTCTGCTTCAGTACAGCGTCCGCTCCGGTGCACCGGCCGGCGGCGGGGTGTACTGGTACAGCCAGGTTTCGGTCAGCGGCTTGCCACCGCTGCGCAGGTACAGGCGGATGTCGATCTGTTCGGTGCTGCCCTCCGGCGGCACCAGGTCGAACATCGCGCGGTAACCGTCGATCTCGCGCAGCGGACGCGCCGATACGATCTCGACACGGCCCCGGCTGGTTTCCACCACTGCCTCGACCTCGGCCTTGTCGATCAGCTTTGCCAGTTCGCCGCCTTCGAAGTCCACGGCGAAGCGCCACGAGAAGTACTCGCGTTTCTTGCCGACCACACCACCAAGCCCCGTGCGGCTGGCCACGCAATGCGCCAGCGGTGGCCGTGCCGGCGGCTCGGCGCCCCAGTACAGGCGGTAGCCGACCAGCAGCTCCTGTCCCGGCTGCGGCTTCTCCTTCGGATTCCAGAAGGCGACGATGTTGTCGAAGGTCTCATCGACCGTGGGGATCTCCACCAGCTGCACCGAGCCCTCGCCCCATTCGCCCTTCGGCTCGATCCACAGGCAGGGGCGCTTCTCATAGAAGACGCCGTCGTCCTGGTAGTGATCGAAGTTGCGGTCGCGCTGCAGAAGGCCGAAGCCACGCGGATTGCGGTCGACGAACATGTTGAAGCGCAGGTTGCGCGGATTGCACAGCGGCCGCCAGATCCACTCACCGGCCCCGGTCCACATCGACAGGCCATCGGTGTCGTGGATCTCCGGGCGCCAGTCCCAGTCCATGCGGCGGTCGTTCTCGCCCACCTGGTACATGCTGGTGCACGGCGCGATGCCCAGGCGCTCGATCGCCTTGCGTGGGTAGAGCGCACTGTCGATGTCCATCAGCAGCACATCGCCGTTGGTGATGGCGAAGCGGTAGGCGCCGGCTACGCTGGGCGAGTCCAGCAACGCATAGACGATGATGGTGTCCGAATCGGCGGCAGGCTGTTCGAGGTAATAGGCGATGAAGTCGGGAAACTCCTCCGGCCTGCCCATGCCGGTATCGATCGCCAGGCCGCGCGCGGACTGCCCGTACTGGCCTTCCTTGCCGACCGCGCGGAAATAGCTGGCGCCAAGGAACGCCGCGAAATCGCGGTCGGTATCCTTGCGGGTGTTCAGGCGGAAGCCGGCGAAGCCCAGGTCCGCCGGCAGTTCGCCGTTGCGGATCCCGCTCTTGCCGTAGTTGAACGCTGCACCGTCATACGCCAGTTCCTGCGCCTGGCCGTCGACCACGTCGAACATGCGCACCGGCGAATGGAAGTACAGGCCCAGGTGGAAGAACTTGGCCTGGAACTTGCCCGGCTGGTCGGCCCACAGCGCGTGGTCCTGGCGATAGCTGATGGACTGGTACTGGTCCCAGTCCAGCGCTTCAAGCCGGCCCGGCAGCACCCGCTTGTGGCTCTGGTAGGGGGCCTGTGCCAGTGCGCGTGCCTGCCCCTTCAGGGTGGCGAAGCTGAACGGCTGCGGCTGGCCGAGGCGGCGCAGGCCGACCTGGCCGTTCCTGCTGGCGGCGCAGGCGGGCAGGGACGGCAGGCCGAAGGCTGCCAGGGCCAGGGAGGCGTTGCGGATGAAGTCGCGTCGTTGCATGCAGGCGCGTCAGGCACAGGGAAGGGTCGGCCATCATAGGCAGACAAACGTTAACGGGCAGCGGAGAGCGCAACCTCCCATTCAGCTGCCGCTGGCTGGACCGCCTCAGCGCTGGCAGTGGCTGCACCACACGCTGGCACGCTGGCCGATCATGGCGTGCTTGAGCGGGCGTCCGCAGGTCGGGCAGGGCAGCCCGTCGCGGCCATAGACCAGCAGTTCCTGCTCGAAGTAGCCCGGTGCGCCATTGGGGCTGATGAAATCACGCAGTGTGGTGCCACCGCGGGTGATCGCGTAGCCCAGCGTTTCCTTCACCGCGGTGGCCAGCCGCTGGTAGCGCTCGCGTGAGACCTTGCCGGCCTCGCGCAGCGGGCTGATGCCGGCCTTGAACAGGCTCTCGGCGGCGTAGATGTTACCGACGCCCACGACCACCGCCTGGTCCATGAGGAAGGTCTTGACCGGGGCGCTGCGGCCGCGGCTGCGGGCGAACAGGTAATCGCCATGGAAGGCCTCGTCCAGCGGTTCAGGCCCCAGCCCCTGCAGCAGCGGATGGACCTGCCCGGCCGGTTGCCAGAGCAGGCTGCCGAAGCGGCGCGGATCGTTGAAGCGCAGCAGGCGCCCGTTGTCCAGGCTGATATCCACGTGGTCATGTGGCCGCAGTGGGGTATCTCCGGGCAGTACACGCAGGCTGCCGGACATGCCCAGATGCAGTACGGCGCTGCCGATGGCCGTGTCCAGCAGCAGGTACTTCGCGCGCCGACGGATGCCTTCGATGCGCTGTCCCGGCAGCAGCTGCGCAATCTCCGGCGGAATCGGCCAGCGCAGGTCGGCGCGGCGCAGGATCACGCCGTGGACGCGGCGGTCCTGCAGATGCGGGGCCAGGCCGCGGCGGGTGGTTTCGACTTCGGGCAGTTCAGGCATGCCCCGATTCTACGCCCGCTCAACGCGGGGGCGCGGACAGCTCACGGGCGTCGAGAAACCCGTCACCGTTGGCATCCTGCTTGTGGAAGCGCTGCACGATGACCTGCCGCTGCTGCTCGCGGGTGATCGCCCTGCCCTTGCCACCGGGCAGTTCATCGGCAGTCAGCACGCCATCGCCATTGCGGTCCATGCGGTCGAAGGCATACAGCATCCACTGCACGTACTCGGTCTCGCTGACCCGGCCGTCGCCGTCGCTGTCCATCTTCTGCAGGTAGCTGCGGGTGTCACTGACCTGGGCCGGGGCGGCGGCCGGCAGCAGCGCGGCCAGCAGCAGCGCCCCTGCCCTCATGCGCCCACCAGCGTGTAGCCCTTCAGCCGTTCGGCATAGGCCTGCAGCGCGGCGATTCCGCTCCCCTCGGCCTCGCGGCACCACGCCTGCAGGTGTCGCAGGCGCTCGGCGGCATCGTGCCCCCGCGCCTCCAGCAGCGCAGCCAGCCGCGCGCGGTATTCGACCAGCACACGGATGCGCGGGCGTTGCGCCACCCATTCGCTGAGCTGGGCACGGTTGTCCGGCTTCAGCCAGCGCCCATCGTTGACCAGGCCGCGGCGCAGCCGCCGCGGCAGCAGCCGGCGCAGCTTGGCGCCCGCCTGGGCGGCTTCCTCGCGCAGGGCCGGCATGAAGACGTTGCGCTGGTAATCGGTCATCGCCTGGAAGCGATGCGACAGCAGTGCCTTCAGGGTCTCGGCGTCGGGCACGGCGATGTTCGGGCGCACATCCATCGCCGGTGCGACGCGCAGCACCCTGGCCAGGCGCAGGGCCTGCAGCAGGCGGATCGCGCACCAGCCGATGTCGACTTCCCAGCGCCGCATGGCAAAGCGTGCCGAACTGGGGAAGGCATGGTGGTTGTTGTGCAGTTCCTCGCCACCGATCCAGACGCCCCACGGTGTCAGGTTGGTGGAGGTGTCGGCCGATTCGTAGTTGCGGTAACCCCACCAGTGCCCCAGGCCATTGACCACGCCGGCCGCCCAGAACGGAATCCACGCCATCTGGATCGCCCACAGTGCTACGCCCGGCAGGCCGAACAGTACGCTGTTGATGGCCAGCAGCAGCACCGGGCCGAGGGTCGCATGCGGGGTATACAGGTGGCGCTCGATGGCATCGTCGGGCGTGCCGCGTCCGTACTGCTCGATATCCGCGCGCATGCCGCGTGCTTCCCGATACAGCTCCACTCCCCGCCAGAACACCGTGCCGATGCCGCGCGTGACCGGGCTGTGCGGGTCGTCCTCGGTCTCCACCTTGGCGTGGTGCTTGCGATGGATGGCCACCCACTCGCGGGTGATCATCGAGGTGGTCAGCCACAGCCAGAAGCGGAACACGTGGGCCAGTGCCGGATGGAAATCGACGCCGCGATGGGCCTGGCTGCGATGCAGGTAGAGCGTCACCGAGAAGATGGTGATCTGGGTGAAGACCAGCAGCACCGCCAGCATGGCCCACCCTCCCAGGCCGAGCACGCCACCGGTCAACAGGGATATCAGGGCATCGGACATGGAGGCTCTCCGGATCGCACGGGGATGGCAGACATCATGGCCGCTTGCGTTGCAAACTGCACCTCTGACCGCGGTGCGCCAGCACCGCTTCCGTGGCACCGTTCACAGTTGGGGACCTGAGTTGTCGAGCCTGGATCCGCGCGCCCGCGCCGTTGTCGCCGTCCCGTCCGCCGGGGAGCGGCCGCCGTTGATCGAACTGGACCGCGCCAGCGTGATGCGCGGCCAGGTGAAGGTCCTGCATGGGCTGAGCCTGCGCATCGCGCAGGGCCAGCACACCGCCCTGCTCGGCCCGAATGGCTGCGGCAAATCGACCTTCATCAAGCTGATCACCCGCGAGCTCTACCCGCTGGCGCAGGGCGACGGCGTGGTCGCGGTGAAGGTGCTGGGCCAGAACCGCTGGCAGGTGGACCGGCTGCGCTCGCAGCTGGGCATCGTCACCGGTGATCTCAGCAGCACGCTGTCCGAGATGCCGGGGCTGACCGTCGAGCAGGCCGTGCTGTCCGGTTTCTTCGCCAGCTGCGTGGTGCCGGCTTTCCGTGAGGTGACCGCCGAGATGCGTGCCCGCGCCGGCGAGACACTGGCGATGACCGGTGCGCTGGCCCTGCGCGAGCGCGCCTATGCAGAGCTCTCTGCCGGCGAGACGCGCCGGGTGCTGATCGCGCGCGCGCTGGTGAACCGGCCGCAGGCGCTGCTGCTGGACGAACCCTCCACCGGCCTGGATCTGGTCGCCCGCCAGCAGCTGATCGCGACC
The DNA here is from genome assembly GCF_030053245.1 of Stenotrophomonas sp. RS-48. Classification (NCBI taxonomy): domain Bacteria; kingdom Pseudomonadati; phylum Pseudomonadota; class Gammaproteobacteria; order Lysobacterales; family Lysobacteraceae; genus Stenotrophomonas; species Stenotrophomonas sp. RS-48. The sequence goes on along the minus strand of NZ_JASGBV010000067.1, from coordinate 19,916 downwards.
ATGCGGGCACTGGCGCAGCAGGGCATCACCCTGGTGCTGGTGACCCATCACATTGAAGAGGTCATTCCCGAGATCGAGCGGGTGGTGCTGCTGCGCGACGGCCGCGTGCTGGCTGACGGCAGTCGGGCCACGCTGCTGTGTGACGAGCCTCTGTCGGCGGTGTTCGGCGGGCCGATCCGGGTGGTTGAACAGGATGGCCGGCTGACGGCGTACGCGGGGTGAGCAGTACGCCTGCGCAGTGCCGGCGTCGGCGTGGCGCTGCAGGCGGTGCAGGGTAGCGGGCCGGCATTCCGGCCCGCCACGTCATGCCTCAGAACCGCAACGCGACTGCGCGTGACTCGATCGGTGCCATCCGGCTCTGGTCATGCAACTGCAGCTCGCGCAGTTCGAAGGGGGCACCGAAGCCGGCCGGCAGCGCTGCCTGGTCGAACGGCAGCACCAGCTGGCCGCGACCGGGACCGTCGAACCATGCGGCGGCGTGCGCCTGCGCGACCGGACGCAGTTGGCCATCCGGGCCCGTGGCGTGCAGGGTGCCGCGCGCTTCGTAGCGCCCGGCGGCGGCGACCTGCAACGGCAGCGCCACGCGCCGGCTGGCCTGGTCCGGTGTGGCCTGCCCGACGAAGCGGGCGGTCGGCCGGGCTACGGCGAAGGCGACCTTGCCGTCGCGCAGTACGCCATCGGCCTGGGCGAACACCTGCAGTTCCCACAGCCCCTGCGTGTTGCTGGCCTCGGCGGGAATCCGTACCTGCGCGTGCAGGCTGCCGTCGGCCGTACGCAGCAACCGCTGCGGCCAGCTGCGGCCATCGGGTGCGACCAGCAAGGCTTCGCCGCCCAGTCCTCCGCGGCGCGCCTGCAGCTGGGCGGGACTGGCTCCGTCTTCAAGCAGGCGTGCCCGCAGCTGTACGCTGCCGCCGGCCAGGACCTGCGGCTGGCTGGCCTGCACCTCCAGCCGCAACGGGCTGTTGGGTTCAAGCACCTGTACGACGTAGCGGCCCCGCGCCTGCGCGCTCTGCAGGCGGTAATTTCCCGCAGCACTGCCCGTGCCGGTGCGCAGCATGCTGCTGCCTTCGCCCACAGGCATGCCGGCGTCCTGCAGCTGCCGCGCGTCGACGGCGCGGGCGACGCTGCTGCGGCCGGCCGGATCCCGGACCTGCAGTGACTGCGCCGGAACCGCGCGCGCACCGGCTGCCGGGCTCAGCTGGATCACCGCATCGGGGGCGGTCAGCGGCAGCTCCAGGCCACGTTGCAGCTGCGCGCCATCGACCTGCTGCCAGTAGCTGCGGCTGACCGAGGCGTAGGGCGTGGAGGCCTGCAGGGCCTGCGCCGGGTCCAGTGCCCAGGCAAACGCCAGGGGCGCGTGTTCGCTGTCGTCAGGCGGCAGCGGTGCGGCCACCAGCGTGGCCACCACCTGGTCGCCGGGGAGGGCGCGCAGTGGCTGCGCAGCGTGCACCGTGGCGGAGGCCGTGGCCAGGGCTGCCAGCACGGCGATGGTCAGCGGAAGGGAATTCATCGTCATCGTCGTCGTCCTCACTGGGCCAGGTCGTTGCGCAGGATGGCGCCCAGGCCGAAGCACTCGCGGCGGCTCTGGTTGTGGCTCAACGGCTCGGCGCCCTGCGTGCGCGCGGTGTCGGTGAACCAGGTACTGCCCGCCGCCTTCTGGCTGCTGCACTCCAGGAAACCGTCCGAGCACGAGGACAGCCAGTTCTGGGTGAACTCCAGGCCGACGTTGGCCGCGTAGCCGCCGCAGTAGCTGTTGCTGTCCCACACGGCCGATTCGACATCGCTGCCGACCACCGCGCGGAACGGCTTGGGCAGTGCCGGCCGACCGGCCGTCCCGTACAGGTTCTGCGCGTTGTAAGTGGCCATACTGGCGACCTGCTGCTGGCGCACGGCATCGTTCTTGTAACCGAGCAGCCAGCCCAGGGAGGTTTCGAAGGTGTTGCCGTTGAGCACGGCATCGGCCAGCGGCGTACCCGCCGATGAGGGTGCCAGCGCGTTGACCTTGCGCACCGTGCGGATGATGTTCGGGTAGCGGCTGTCGTAGGTCGGGTTGGAGAGGATCCAGCGCATCACGTTGCCGCCGTTGGAATGGGTGATGACCACCAGCTGGGTGATGCCGCGGCTGTTGATGAAGCCGGTGAGCTGGTCGGCCAGGCAGCCGGCGGCTTCCGGCTTCCACATGTACTGCGTGAAATCGCAGTTGATGACCACATAGTTGCTGCTGTTCGGCAGCCCCTGGCGGACGGTGTCGATGATCGCCGGTTGCCAGTAGTCCTGGGTTGCGTTGGTCTGCGCGCCGGTGCCGTGCACGAAGGCCACGCCGACCACATCGGCGGCGGTGGCCGGCGTGACGGCCAGGCTGGCGAGCAGGACCAGGACGGTACTTCCTGTTGCGGTGCTGCGCATCGCTTCTCTCCCTCTGTCAGCGGATCCCCCCGACCCGGCTGGAATGGAATGGCACGCATGCCATCGTTGCGCCGATGCTCGATGCCCCGGCGCGTGAAAGTCCGTGCGCTGCGCCCGGATTCGGGAGAATGGCGGAGCACGATGACGCTTTTGCCCCGTTTTGATGACCATGCCGGGTCTGGCCGTATGACCGACGGCCACTGCGACGCCGGCTGCGGGCTGCGATCATGGCGTGGTGTTTCCTCTGCTGAGCCTGACCATGTCTGTGATCTTCCGCCCTGCCCGTCCCCTGCTTGGCCTGGCCATCGTGCTGGCGCTGGCCGGCTGTGCCGCGTCTGCTGCCCGGCCGACCGCCGTCGAAGCCAACGTCACCACCAAGGCCGTGGGCTATCTGGACGCGCGCGCCGTACCGGCCAGCCTGGCCCTGGTTCCGGCGCCACCCGCCGCGGGCTCGGCGGGCTTCGCCCTGGATGAACAGGTCAGCCGCGAAGCGCGTGCACTGCGCGGCAGCCCACGCTTCGCCCAGGCCACGCTGGATGCCGAACTGGCCTTTCCGGAAGGTGCCAACCAGTTCTCCTGCGCGGTCGACATCGATGTGGACGCGGTGAAGACGCCCGCGCTGTACCGCCTGCTGGAGCGCAGCCGGATCGACGCCAGTGCTGCCACCAAGGTCGCCAAGAACCACTACCAGCGCCCGCGCCCGTTCATGGGCAATGGCGAGCCGACCTGCACGCCGGATGATGAAGCGGGGCTGCGCAGCAACGGTTCCTATCCGTCCGGCCACACCTCGATCGGCTGGGCATGGGCCCTGATCCTGTCGGAGATCGCGCCGGATCGTGCCGATGCCATCCAGGCCCGTGGCCGCAACTATGGCGAGAGCCGCCTGGTGTGCAACGTGCACTGGCAGAGCGACATCCTCGAAGGCCGTTTCATGGGGGCTGCCGCCGTTGCCCGGCTGCATGACAATGCCGCGTTCCAGCGCGACCTGCTGGCGGCACGCAGCGAGATCGCCGCCGCGCGCAAGGCCGGCCTGCACTCCAGCCGCAACTGCACCGCCGAAGAGGCAGTGCTGAAGGTGCGCCCGCAGAGCGCGCTGTAAGCGCTCGCGGCGCAGAGGTGGCGCCGGGCCATGCCCGGCGGACACCGAACGCAGAAGGGCCGGCATTGCGCCGGCCCTTCTGCATTGCCTCGGTACAGCGACCGCATCAGAACTTCGCGGTGAACTCCACGCCCCAGGTCCGCGGCTCGTTGAGGAAGCCGGTCAGGTTGTTGAAGTCGATGGCACCGACCACGCGGGTCTGGTTGGTGAGGTTGCGGCCGAACACCGCCACGTCGTACTGGCCGTACTCCCAGTTGTAGCCCAGGCGCAGGCCGCCTTCCAGCGAACTGCGGCTGCGGAACTCCGGCGACTCGTAGATGAAGAAGTTCACCGGGCTGCGGTAGGCCCAGTCGGTGTAGGCGTACAGCTCGCTGCCATCGGTGAGCGGGAAGCCCACGCGCAGGGTCATGTTGTGGATCCACTTCGGCGCCTGCGGCAGCGGATTGCCGTTGACCAGGGCGTAGGTGCCGCCGTTGATCACCGTGGTCGGATCGGTGATGGTGCAGCCACCGCCGCAGATCGCCACGGCCAGGTTTCCGTCCTTGATCTCGGTGTCGTTGTAGCTGCTGCCCAGGGTCAGCAGGACGTTGTCGGCCAGGTAGGCTTCCAGGTCCAGCTCCACACCCTGGCCGATGGTCTTGTCGGCGTTGAGCAGGGTGGCGGTATTGTTGCTGCCGCCGACCGCGATCAGCTGCTGGCCGTCGACGTCGTAGCGGAACACGCTGAAGCCCAGGCGGGCGCGGCGATCGAACAGGTCGGCCTTGATGCCGGCTTCGTACGAGATCACCTTCTCGGAATCGGCCTGCGACACGCCACCGAAGGCCAGACGGCCCTGGATCGACGGCGCGCGGAAGCCCTTGGCCACGCGCGCGTACGCATTGACGTTGTCGGTCAGCTTGTACACACCGCTGACATCCCAGCTGACGTCATCGACGTCGGTGTTGGCCAGGTACGGCCCGCTCACCGGGGTGCCACCCTGCACGGCCTGCAGCACGCGCGCGGTGAAGTCCTTCTTGTCCTGCGTGTAGCGCACGCCGGCGCGCAGCTTGAAGCGGTCGGTGACATCGAAGTCGCCCGATGCGAACACCGCCCACGCCTTGTTGCGCTGGCTCTGCACGGCATGGCCGGTCTGCGGATTGCCCGGCGTCAGCGAGTCGTAGTTGAAGCTGTCGATGGTGACGTCTTCATCGAAGTAGAAGACACCGGCCTGCCAGTCGAAGCGGCCCCACTCATTGGATTCCACGCGGAATTCCTGGGTCCACTGGCGGTGGTGCGGCAGGCCATCGGCCGATTCGGACGGGAACGGAATGAAGCCCGGGCCATAATTGCCGGCGCCGAGGAACGAAGCACCGTAGCCACCGTCGATATCGCCGCGGTTGAGCGATTCGGCAGTCTCGTAGCCGGTGATGGAGTGCAAGGTCACCGAGCCGAGGTTCCACTGCAGGCGCGCGCTGCCGCCCCAGGTTTCCAGGTCGGAGAAGTTCACGCCGTCGTTGGCCACCTTGTCGCGGTCGAAGTTCTCGACCAGCGCGTTGCTGCCCTTCTGGATGATGTTGGCGCGGAACAGGCGGGCGGTGCCGTTGAGCTTGCGCTTGTGCAGGTTGAACAGGGCCTCGAAATCGTCGCCCTCGTACAGGAACTGCACGCGGCCGGCGGCCTCGTCATAGCCTTCAAAACCACTGTTGGGCGCGCCGACGCGGGTGTTGTCGACCCAGTCGTCACGGCGCTGGTAGATCGCCGAAACGCGTGCCGACCAGCGGTCGGTCAGCGGGCCGCCGTAGGCGCCCTGCACGTTCCAGCTGTTGTAGCTGCCGTAGCCGACGCGGACGTAGCCATCGGCATCCTGGGACGGACGCGCCGAATCGAACTTGACCACGCCGGCCGGCGTGTTGCGGCCGAACAGGGTGCCCTGCGGCCCACGCAGCACTTCCACGTTGGCCAGGTCGAACAACGGGAAGCCCTTCAGCAGCGGGCTTTCCTGCACCACGTCGTCGTACACCAGCGAGACCGGCTGCGAGGCATTGAGGTCGAAGTCGGTGTTGCCGAGGCCGCGCATGTAGAAGCGCGGGAAGGCACGGCCATAGGACGATTCGATGTTGAGGCTGGGTACGCGCGCGGCCAGGAAGCGGATGTCGTCGCCGGCCGAGCCGAGCACATCGAGCTTCTCGCCCTGGATCGCGGTGATCGCGACCGGCACGTCCTTGGCATTCTCGACGCGGCGCTGGGCCGTCACCTGCAGGGTATCGAGCGCGACCGGATCCTTGGCGGCGGGGGTTTCCTGGGCGGCTGCAACCAGCGGCAGCAGGGCGGAGAGAGCGGCAACGAGGGGGCGCGCGACCGGAATACGGCCGCGGGAAGTGCGGGTCGGGGACATGGCGGTAGGCTGTGTTTGGAGGGGTGGTAAAACGGCGCTACCAGATAATTGTTGCAATACAGCACCTGCGCCGCAAATGGCCGCTGTTCATGGCGCGGTCGCGGGCCACCGGGGAGGGTCGCTAGACTCGGGCTTTCCCACCCCGACCCGGCGCACCGCCATGACCCAGTGGTACTTCCATTCCTCCGCCCAGGCCGACCGCATCGGGCCGCTCGATGACGAAGCCGCGCGCCGCTACGCGCAGGCCAACCCCCGCGCGCTGGCCTGGTGCCAGGGTATGAGCGGCTGGACCGCGATCGCCGAGGTGCCCGAGCTGCAGGCGCCCGCCCCGGGCATGCCCAACACGCCGCCACCCGTGCCGGGCGGGCCTGCGCGGGGCCGGGCCGACGACATCGACTTCCGCATCGTCGGCCATGAGATGCAGTTCGTGGAGATCGAGCTGGATCCCGGCGAGAGCGCCATCGCCGAAGCCGGCGCGCTGATGTTCAAGGACGCCTCGGTGCAGATGGATACGGTGTTCGGCGACGGCACGCACAGCGGCCAGGGCGGCGGCATCATGGACAAGCTGATGTCGGCCGGCAAACGCGTGCTGACCGGCGAGAGCCTGTTCGCTACGCTCTATACGCATACCGGGCAGGGCAAGGCCAAGGTCGCTTTCGCCGCGCCCTACCCCGGCACCGTGCTGGCCATGAAGCTGGACCAGCACGGCGGCCGCCTGGTCTGCCAGAAGGACAGCTTCCTGGCCGGGGCGCGCGGCGTGCAGATCGGCGTGCAGTTCCAGCGCAAGATCATGACCGGCCTGTTCGGCGGCGAAGGCTTCATCATGCAGAAGCTGGAAGGCGATGGCTGGGTGTTCATCCACGCCGGAGGCTGTGTGGTCGAGCGCGAACTGGCCGCCGGCGAGCGCCTGGACGTCGATACCGGCTGCGTGGTCGCCTACCACCCGACGGTGGACATGGACGTGCGCCGGGTCAGTGGCATCAAGAGCATGGTGTTCGGTGGCGAGGGCGTGTTCCTGGCAACCCTGACCGGACCGGGCAAGGTCTGGCTGCAATCGCTGCCGTTCTCGCGCCTGGCCGGCCGGATGTGGATGGCCGCGCCGCAGGGAGGTGGGCAGAACCGCGGCGAAGGCTCGGTGCTGGGCGGCATCGGCCGCATCCTCGACGGCGACAACCGGTTCTGATCGCCCACGGGTAGCGCCGGACCATGCCCGGCGAGCGCAGCGGCCCTGAACTGCCCGCCAGGCCATGCCCGGCGCTACCCATGGCGGTCCATGAATAGGGCGTCGTCCTGCCCTGCCCGGCCCGCCGTGGCTTCGGTATGCTGGCGCCCTTCCCTGAATCCGGCGCCGCGAGCGCATTGCCGATGAGCCTGTTCCGTCCCCGCGTGCTGCTGTCCGTTGCCCTGCTTGGCCTGCTGGCCGGTTGCGGTGGCGATCCGGTGCGTCCGGCGCCGCCGCCGGCGCCGACCGTGGTGCCGCAGGCCAAGCCGGTGAAGATCGGCATCGCGCTGGGCGGCGGCGCGGCCAAGGGCTTTGCCCACATCGGCGTGATCAAGATGCTCGAGGCTAATGGCTTCGAGCCGGTGGTGGTGTCCGGCACCAGCGCCGGCAGTGTGGTCGGCGCGTTGTACGCCAGCGGCATGGATGCGTTCCAGATGCAGAGCCGGGCCGTCGCGCTGGATGAAGCCAGCATCCGCGACGTGCGCCTGTTCTCCGGCGGGCTGGTGCAGGGCCAGAAGCTGCAGGACTACGTCAACGAGCAGGTCGCCAACCGTCCGGCAGAGCGCCTGAAGAAGCCGTTCGCCGCCGTCGCCACCCAGCTCGAAACCGGCGAACGCGCGATCTTCGTGCGCGGCAATGTGGGCCAAGCCGTCCGTGCGTCCAGCAGCATCCCCGGCGTGTTCGAGCCGGTGAAGATCGGCGGACGCAACTACGTCGATGGCGGCGTGGTGAGCCCGGTGCCGGTCGATGCCGCGCGCCAGCTCGGCGCCGACTTCGTGATCGCCGTGGACATCTCCAGCAAGGCCAGTGGCAAGGCACCGACTGACATGCTCGGCATCGTCAACCAGTCGATCGCGATCATGGGCCAGCGCCTGGGCGAGCAGGAACTGGCCCGCGCCGACATCGTGATCCGCCCGCGCGTGCTGGATATCGGTGCGGCTGATTTCAGCCAGCGCGGGACCGCGATCCTGGAGGGAGAAAAGGCGGCGATGGCCGCGATGCCGCAGATCCGCGCGAAGATCCAGCAGATGCAGAAGGCGCGCGCCGCCGCGCTGGCACCGCCGCCGGTAGCCGCGCCGAAGTGCGAGGAGACCTCGCGGCTGGGCAGGCTGATGGGGCGCAAGGGCAAGTGCTGAGCCCTCGCCCGCGCTGAGCGGTGCTCAGGGTTCCAGCTGCGACAGTGGCAACGCCTGGAAGCCCTTCACCGTGCGCAGCACGAAGCTGGAATTGGCATCGGCCACGCCACCGGCATTGAGCAGGCGGTCCAGCAGGAAGCGCGAGAAGTGCTCGAGGTCGCGCACGTAGACGTGCAGCAGGTAATCCATGTCGCCGGTGAGCGCATGGCAGGCCACCACTTCATCCCAGCCCTGCACGCTGTCCACGAAATGCGCGATGGCCGCCTGGTCGTGCTTTTCCAGTTGCACCCGCACGAACGCCTGCAGGCCCAGCCGCAGCTGCCGGGGTTCCAGGCGCGCGCCATAGCCGACGATCACACCCTCGCTCTCCAGCCGCTGCAGGCGGCGCAGGCAGGCGGAGGGGGAGAGGTTCACCCGGGCCGCGAGCTCGGCATTGGTGGCGCGACCATCCCGCTGGATTTCGGCCAGCAGGCGTATATCCGTGCGATCGAACTGGACTTCTCCGGCCATTGTTGCCCCGCAACATGGTGAGTACGCAAGGATATTGCGCCAGCAAGGCTATTCCGCGCAACTTTTGCAACCCTGTTGCGCCCGCCCTGCCCTAGCATCGTGGACATCCCTTCAAGGAGCGTCCCATGGATCCCGCCCAGCCCCGCCGCGTCGAACACCAGCAGACCGACAAGGGCTACGTGCCGGTGTACACCACCGCGCTCGTCGAGCAGCCGTGGGATACCTACAGCGCCGATGACCACGCGACGTGGAGCACGCTGTACCAGCGCCAGCGCGAGCTGCTGGTTGGCCGTGCGTGCCGGGAGTTCCTGGACGCGCAGGACGAGATGGGCATGAGCGCGCACATGATTCCGCGCTTCGACCAGCTGAATGAAGTACTCGGCGCAGCCACCGGCTGGACGCTGGTGGGCGTGGAGGGGCTGCTGCCGGAGCTGGATTTCTTCGACCACCTGGCCAACCGCCGCTTCCCGGTCACGTGGTGGATCCGTCGCCCCGACCAGATCGACTACATCGCCGAGCCGGACCTGTTCCACGATCTGTTCGGCCATGTGCCGCTGCTGATGAATCCGGTGTTTGCCGATTACATGGAGGCCTACGGCCGTGGCGGTGTCAAAGCCCACGCCATCGGCCCGGAGGCGCTGCAGAACCTCACGCGCCTGTACTGGTACACGGTGGAGTTCGGCCTGATCGATACCCCGGATGGCCTGCGCATCTACGGCGCCGGTATCGTCTCGTCAAAGGGCGAATCGCTGTACTCGCTGGAATCGGCCGCGCCCAACCGCATCGGCTTCGACCTGCAGCGCATCATGCGCACGCGCTACCGCATCGATACCTTCCAGAAGACCTACTTCGTCATCGACAGCTTCGAGCAGCTGATGCAGGCGACGTCGCCGGACTTCACCCCGATCTATGCCTCGCTGGCCGAGCAGCAGCACCTGCCGGCCGGTGACGTGCAGGCCGACGACCGTGTGTTCCAGAAGGGAACCGGCGAAGGCTGGGCCGACGGCGGCGACGTGTGATGCGGCAGGGGCATCCGTAAGGCCGGCTCCACGCCCGGCTCCACGGGTCAGCGCGGGTATGCCAGCAGCAGCACCAGATCCTCGTCACCCACCTGCTGCAGTGCATGCGAACTGCCTTTGCGCGTCAGCAGGGCATCGCCTGCGCTGACGTCGTACTGCCTTCCGTCCAGCACGTAGCTGCCCTTCCCGCTGACGATGTAGTAGATCTCGTCCTTGTGCTGCGGATGCAGGCCGATGCCTGCACCCTTGTGCAGCACGCGCTTGCGCAGCACGAACGGCAGGTCCTTCTCTCCGGCGAAGAACGGATAGGCCGTGGTCGGTCCCGCGCCGCCATGCGGGCCGGGCTGGCGGATGGCGATGTCATGCTCATGGACCACGCGCGAGGGCTGCGCCGGTTGCCCGCCCTGCCCCGCCGCCGCGCCCACGTCACAGTCGATGTCGCGCACGAATGCATCTTCCAGCCCCGGCTGCAGCACCCTCCACTCGCGCAGCACCAGGCAGGCAACGGCGTTGGCGCCGGCCACACTGAAGTGGGTGCCGTCGGCCTTGCCCTGCTCGGGCACGAACAGGAAGTAGGGGCGTGCACCCTGCTCGCCCAGCGCGCGTATCCAGCGCGTGCTGCGGTCGTTGAGTTCGATCAGGGCAACGCGCTCGCGCGCGGCCAGCTGCTGCATCGCCCGCGTGTAACGCGCATGTGTGTCCAGCAGCGAACCGAAGTCATACAGCAGCCGCGCCACCGGCGTGACCAGCACCGGCGTGGCGCCCTTGTCGCGCGCCACCTGCACGTAATGCATCAGCAGGCGCGGATAGTCGCTGTCCGGATCGGTATAGCGCGTGGGATCTTCGAACTTGGCGTCGTTATGGCCGAACTGGATCAGCAGCACGTCGCCGCGGCGCAGCTCGCTGGCGATCGCATCCAGGCGGCCTTCATCGATGAAGCTGCGCGTGCTGCGGCCTCCCCGGGCGTGGTTGCGCACTTCGAACCGCGCCGGATCGAGGTAGCTCTGCAGGGCCTGGCCCCAGCCCGCCTGCGGCGCGCGCTCGGGACCGTACTCGGCCGCGGTGGAGTCACCAGCGATGAACACCCGCACCGGCGCCGCCTGCGCGGTGGTGCACGACAGCAGCAACAACAGCAACAGCCTTCGCATCGCGGCACTCCTGTAGAGCCGAGCCATGCTCGGCTGTTTTTCGATCAGAGCGCGACAGCCGAGCATGGGCTCGGCTCTACAGACCGGTGTGCCTCAGCGCGCCAACCAGCCACCATCGACCGGCAGCACGGCGCCGTTGATGTAATCCGATGCGCTGGATGCCAGGAACACCGCCGCGCCGGCCAGATCCTCCGGTGTGCCCCAACGGCCGGCCGGAATGCGATCCAGGATCGCCTTGTTGCGGTCGGCGTCGGCACGTAGGGCCGCCGTGTTGTCCGTGGCCATGTAGCCCGGCGCGATCGCGTTGATGTTGACGCCCTTGCCGGCCCATTCGTTGGCCAGCAGGCGGGTGATGCCGGCGATGCCACTCTTGCTGGCGGTGTACGACGGCACCCGGATGCCGCCCTGGAATGACAGCATCGAGGCGATGTTGATGATCTTGCCGCTGCCCTGGGCGATGAAATGACGGCCCGCCGCCTGCGAGATGAAGAACGCCGACTTGATGTTGACGTTCATCACGTCATCCCAGTCCTGTTCGCTGAACTCCACCGCGTCGGCGCGGCGGATCAGGCCGGCATTGTTGACCAGGATATCCAGGCCACCCAGTCCCTCGATGGTTTCGCGCACCACGCGCTCGACCGGCTCGATGCTGATCAGGTTGGCTTCCACCGCCAGGCAGCGTCGGCCGAGCGCGGTGATCTTCTCGATGGTTTCGGTGGGCGGCGCGATGCCGGCCACGGCGACATCGGCGCCGGCGGTGGCCAGCGCAACCGCGATACCTTGGCCCAGACCGGTATTACCACCGGTTACCAGAGCGACTTTGCCTTCCAGGCTGAAGGGATTGGCCATTGCGTGTGCGTTCCTTGGTAGAGGTGTGCGTGATGCAGGCGAACGGCCACCGGCACGCGTGCGCGGCGGCCAGGCAGGACTTACTTGAGCTGGCAGATGTCCAGCACGTGCATGTCGGTGTAATCCAGGTTCTCGCCGCCCATCGCCCAGATGAAGGCGTAGTTGCTGGTACCGGCACCCATGTGGATCGACCACGGCGGCGATACCACGGCTTCGTTGTTCTGGATGACGATGTGGCGCTGCGCGTCCGGTTCGCCCATGAAGTGGTACACGCGGTCGTTGTCGCCCAGGTCGAAGTAGAAATAGACCTCGCTGCGGCGGTCATGCAGGTGCGGCGGCATGGTGTTCCACACGCTGCCGGGCTTGAGCACGGTCAGGCCCAGCAGCAGCTGCGAGGACTGGCAGGTGGCCGGCACGATGTACTGGTAGATGGTGCGCTCGTTGCTGGTCTCCAGCGCGCCGCGGTCCAGCGCTACCGCGTCCTTGATCGACAGCTGCTTGGTTTCAAAGCGCGCATGGGCCGGGGTCGAGGCCAGGTAGAACTGAGCGGGGTTGGCGGCGTCCTGCGAGGCGAACACGACGTCCTTGCTGCCCATCGCCACGTACAGGCCATCCTTCGGGCCCAGCGTGTAGACGGTGCCGTCGACGGTGACCGTACCGGTACCGCTGCCGACGTTGATCACGCCCAGCTCGCGACGCTCCAGGAACGGATGGCCGGCGGCCGACGCCGGTTCGGTCTGCACCGGCAGCGCCAGCGGCGCATCCAGGGGCGCCGCGCCACCGAGTACGAAGCGCTCGTAGTGGGTGTACTTCAGCGTCACCTGGCCGGGGTTGAACAGGCCGTCGAGCAGGTACAGCTCGCGCAGCTGGTCGTTGCTGGCGCCCTTGATGGCGTCGGGATGGGTGGCGTAGTGGGTCTTGCAGTACATGGCATCTCCAGAGCAGGGGGCGGGCCGATCATTCGGCCCCGGCACGGTTCAGGGGGATTCTAGCGACGTTGGTAACCGGTGTCATTTTGCGCCGCACGATAGCGCTCAACGGTCGCGGCAAGGTGGGGCGGCTTCAACGGAGTCGCAGGCAGGCCTGCGGGCTACCGGACTGATCCCCGCCGGATCAGTCCTCCGGCGGCTGGCAGGAGTCGCGCACGATCAGGTGCGGGCGCACGCTGGCGATCTGCAGCGCCGGCTGGCCGTCGGGCTGGATCAGCATCGCCGCAGCGGTGCGGCCGGTATCGCGGGTATGGCGCCGTACCGAGGTCAGCGACGGCCAAAGGCGCGAGGCCAGCGGGCTGTCGTCGTAGCCGATGATGGACAGCTGGCGCGGGATATTGATGCCTGCACGCAGCGCCACCTTGTAGATGCCCGCCGCCATTTCATCGTTCCCGGTGAAGATCGCGGTCGGCCGGCGCTTGCCCAGCAGCAGCTTCTCGGCGGCGGCCACGCCCGATTCAAAGGTGTAGCCCGCCTCGATGATGCGGTCCTTGGGCAGCTCGATGCCACGCTGCGACAGCGCATCGATGAAGCCGGCGGTACGCTCGTGCGCCGAACGATAGGCACTGGGCCCGGTCACCAGGGCGATGTCGCGGTGGCCCAGCGAGAGCAGGTAGTCGGCCGCTTCGGCGGCGCCGTCACGATCGTGGGTGACCACCATCTGCGAACTCTCGTCCAGCGGCAGCGCGGCCACGCGGGTGAAGCGGCAGCCGATCTCATCCAGCATGTCCGCCAGCGCCTGGTCCTCGGAGGCACGCGGTACCAGGATCACCCCATGCAGCTTCTGCTGCTGCACGAAGCGGCGCACGCCGTCGATGTAGCCCGGGCTGCGGCTGTCGCAGGGGTGCACGACCAGCTCGAAGCTGGAACCGCGCAGCGCGTCGAGTGCACCGTACTGCATGTCCACGATGTACTGGGCGGTGGGGTTGTCGTAGACCATGCCGATCAGGAAGGATCGACGGAAGGCCAGGCCGCGCGCCAGCGGATCGGGCGTATAGCCCACCTCGCGCATCAGGGCCTCTACCTTGTCGCGCGTGTCCTTGCGCACCAGCGGTGAGTTGTTGATGATCCTTGAAACCGTTTTCTTGGACACTCCGGACAGTCGCGCGATGTCGTTGATCGTGGCTGCCTTGCCTTTGGCCAATGCCGGCGTGGCGGCATCATTCTTGTTGCGCACTGACATGTAATGGACCAGGTAAGTCGGGGGATTTCCGGCCGCGCACTCAGTCCAGCGCGCGGTAGCGGAAGCTGCGGAAGGTCACCGCACCGTCACCGGCAGCGTACAGCGCCGGCTTCAGGGCGAGAAACTTACCAGCCACATTGTGATGGTAACCCGAGGTTTCCATCTGAACCGGGTACTTCTGCCAGGTCCGGCCGTCGCTGCTGGTATGGAAGGTGACGATATGGCGGTTGTTGGTGACGCGCAGCCAGAGCCGCCCGCCGCGCTCGCTGGGCGCAAGCCGGGCAGGGCGTTCCTCGCCGTAGCGGTGCATGATGAACTGCTCGCCGTTGCTGCCCACGCCTACATAAAGACGGTCGCTGTAGAACAGCAGCGCGCCCCGACTGCGCCCGGCGCTACCTCCAGCTCCACCTCGAACTGGTAGGCCGGATCGCCGGCGATGGTGGTCAGCGGAGACGCATCGCGCGGCGCACTGCCCTTGCCCTGCATCACCAGCCCATCGCCGCTGAAGCGCAGGCGCCGGTACTCGTCACTGCCCGGGTTGAAGAACGCCCACTGTGGCCCGAGCCTGCCGCCGCGGAAATCATCCGAAAGCGCCATGCCGTGCGGTGCCAGGGCGCTTCCGGAAGGCTTGCGCAGCGGTTGGCCGAGGTCACCGCCCCTGGCAACGAACCAGCCATCGTCCGTCCACTCGATCGGGTCCAGCAGGGTCTGCCGGCCCAGGGTCCAGAAGCCGTTCTCATACCCGTGATACATCATCCACCAGCGACCGTCGGTGCCTTCGATCACTGTCGCGTGGCCTCGTGACCACCACGGCTCGGACGCCGACTGCGTGCGCGTGATCGGATTGTTCGGTGCGTTCTGCCAGGGCCCATGGATGGAGCGCGAGCGCGCAGTGATCACCATGTGCCCGGTGGGTGGGCCGGCGGTGCCTCCCACGGCGGTGGTCATGTAGTACCAGCCCTCGCGGAAGTGGATCTTCGGTCCTTCCTGCGCATAGGCTTCCACATCCCAGCTCTGCGGATAGCGCCAGCCGTCGTAGACATGCTTCGGTGTGCCGACCACGCTCAGCCCGTCATCGGCCAGCTGCACATAGTCGCCTCCACTGAGGAACAGGTAGCGCTTGCCGTCCTCGCCCACCGCATGGCCGGGGTCGATGTAGCCGCCCAGGCCGATGTCGATCGGATCGCTCCACGGCCCGCGGATGTCATCGGCCCACACCACGAAGTTGCTGCGGTGTTCGCCGGTCCGGGCCGGGAAGTAGATGAAGTAGCGACCCTGGTGCTTGACGATGTCCGGTGCCCAGATCGCACCCACGTTGCGGGTGATGGCATGACCCAGCGGCTGCCAGTTGACCAGGTCCCGCGAATGCCAGATCGGCAGGCCGGGATAGGCGTCGAAGGAGGACAGGGTCAGGTAGTAGTCCTGTCCGTCCTTCAGGACCGACGGATCGGGGCGGTCGCCGGCCAGCACCGGGTTCAGGTAGGTGCCGTCGCCGAGATCGGCCTGGCGCTGGTTCTCCAGCCCACGTGCCCAGGTCGGTGAGGCCGGGCCGGAGGCCAGCGCCGGAAGCGCGGCCAGAAGCAGGCTGGCCAGGGCCACGGCAGGGATGCGGCGAAGCGGACGGTGCATGGCAGCGGTCTCCGGCTCAGCTGCGCAGCGTGGCCGGCAGCCACAGCGACAGGGCAGGGAAGAAGGTGACCACCAGCAGCACGCCCAGCGCAGCGAACCAGAACGGCCAGATGGTACGCATGCTCTGGCCCACGCTGATCTTGCCGATGGCGGTACCGATGAACAGCACCGAGCCCACCGGCGGTGTCACCAGGCCCAGGCCGCCGGTCAGCACCAGCACCAGCCCGAAGTGGATCGGATCGATGCCGTACGCGCGCGCCACCGGCAGGAAGATCGGCGTGCAGATCAGGATCATCGGTGCCAGGTCCATGAAGGTTCCCAGCAGCAACAGCATCACCACGATCATCAGCAGCACCATGAACTGGCTGTGCGCGAAGGACTGCAGGAAATCCACCGCCGCCGCCGGCACCTGCAGGTAGGCCAGCAGCCAGCCGAATACCGCAGCGGTGGCGATCACGAACAGGATCACGCCGGTGCTGCGTGCGGCGTGGACGACCGTGGCGAAGAACTCGCGCCAGCGCAGTTGCCGGTACAGCACCGTGGTCACCAGCAGTGCGTACACCACGGCGATCGCCGCGCTTTCCACCGCAGTGAAGATGCCGGCGCGGATGCCGACGAAGATCAGCGCGACCAGACCGAGGCCGGGCAGGGCGGAGATCATCCGCAGCAGCACCGCGCGCCAGCCCGGGAACACCTCCACGCCATAGCCGCGGCGGCGCGCGACGACGTAGCCGGTGATCATCAATGCCAGCGTCATCAGCAGTGCCGGAACGATGCCGGCCGCGAACAGATCGGCGATCGAGAGGCCGCCACCGGCTGCGGCCGAGAACAGGATCAGGTTGTGCGAGGGCGGAACCAGCAGCGCGACCAGGGCGGCGGTGATGCTGACATTGACGGCGAAATCGCGGTCATAGCCGCGCTTGACCATCTGCGGAATCATCGTGCCACCCACCGCCGAAACATCCGCGATGGCCGAGCCGGAGACGCCGCCGAAGAACAGCGAGGACAGGATCGAAACCTGGCCCAGGCCGCCACGCAGGCGCCCCACCAGCGAGGACGCCAGCGCGATCAGGCGCTCGGAGATGCCGCCGCGCATCATGATCTCGCCGGCGAAGATGAACAGTGGAATGGCGATCAGCGATGCGGACCCGGTGCCTGCCGAAATCTGCTGGACCAGAACGATGGACGGGATGTCCAGGTAGAGCAGGGTGGCAAGGGCGGCCGCAGCCAGCGCGTAGGCCACCGGCACGCCCAGCAGCAGGAACACCGCGAACACCGAGAACAGAATGGCGATACCCATGGATCAACGATCTCCTTCAGCGTCATCGGCGGCAGCGTCTGCCGGCGTGGACTGCGTGGCCTTCCACGCACGGTTCAGCGCGAACACCACCATCAGCACGCCGCCCAGCGCCAGCGGCAGGTAGTTGATGCTCTGCGGAAGCTCGGCACCGGCGGTCTTGATGTCCAGGCCGTCGAGAAGAAGCTCGGCCGACCACACTGCGATGAACGCGCCCAGCACGGCCACCACCAGTTGCACCAGCACGTCCACAGCGCGGCGCAGCGCCGGCGCCATGTAGGCATGCAGCAGGAAGAAGCCGAAGTGGCGGTTGGTGTGCACGCCACAGGCCGCGCCCAGGCTCATCGCGGTGCTGAGCAGCAGAAGGGTCACCGGTTCGGTCCAGCTCGGGGAATCGTTGATCACATAGCGCGCGAAGACCTGCCAGCCCTGCACCACCACCAGCCCCAGCAGGGCCGCCACGGCGGTGTAGATGGCAATGTCGGCGACGCGGTCCAGCAGGCGCTGCCCGGGGCCGGGTGGGGAAAATGTCGTCGTTTCGGTCATGGCTGTGTCCTCAGGCTGCACCGCGGATGCGATCGACCAGCGCGGCGATTTCCGCGTGCTGCAGGTACTGCTGCAGCAGGGGCTGCGCGGCGGCGCGGAACGCCGGCATGTCGACCTCGTTGGCCTTCACGCCGTACGCCAGCACCGCGCGTCGTGCCGCATCCTCGGAGGCATCCCACTGGTCGCGCATCACCTTCACCGACGCACGTGCGGTCTCCAGCAGCAGCTGGCGGTCATCCGGCTGCAGCCGCTCGAAACTGGCGCGTGACATCAGCAGCACGTCCGGTGCATAGGAGTGATCGCTCTGCGACCAGTAGTGCGCAGCCTCGAAGTGACGGCTGGAGTGGAAGCTGCGCATGTTGTTCTCGGCACCGTCGATCATGTGCGTCTCCATGCCGGAGAACGTATCGCCCAGCGACATCGGCGTCGGGTTGGCGCCGAGCAGCCGCATCAGCTGGATGAAGATGTCCGATGATGCGACGCGCAGCTTCAGCCCGTGCAGGTCACCGGGCTGCGTGATCGGATGCCGGGTGTTGTAGAAGCAGCGCGCACCGGAATCGTAGATGGCCAGGCCGACCAGGTCGCGGCGTTCGAAGCCGCGCAGCACGGCATCGGCCACGCCGCCATCAAGCGCTGCCCGCTGGTGCGCCACCGATTCGAACACGTAGGGCAGGCACAGCGCCTGGGTCAGCGGAAACGCGTTGTTCAGCGCGCCCGCATAGACACGGGTGATGTCGATGGCGCCGAAGCGGGCCATGTCGATCGCTTCGGACTCGCGGCCGAGCTGGCCCGAGTGGTACTGGCGCAGACGCAGGCGTCCCTGGGTCTCACGCTGCAGGGTCTCGCCGATCCACTTCACCGCTGTCACGGTGGGGTAATCGGCCACGTGCACATCGGTCGCCGTCAGCAGTTGGCCGCCGGCTGCGTCAGGGCCCGGCCCGCGGCCACAGGCGGCGAGCAGGGGAGTGGCAAGTGCAGTGGCGCCACCGGCCAGGAAATGTCGTCGTGTGATCATCTGCGCCCTCCCGCGCGTGTTCACTGGTTCGTGCCGCGGCTTACCCGGCCGGCACGGCCCTGCAGGCAATCTCGCCGAAGCCGGCGAAGCGCACCAGCGCCGTTTGTCCTGCCTGGATGTCGTGGATGCCGGTCGCATTGCCGGTGGCGATCAGGTCGCCACGCCGCAGGGGCCGGCCGCGAAGCGCGGAACGGGACAACGCGAACGCGTACGCTGCGCGCAGGCCACCGGGCAGGCGGCTCGCGCCGCCGACCCCGACCACTTCACCCTCGATCAGGGTCTCGGCGCGCAACGCCGACTCATCGAGGGACGTCCAGTTGCCGATCTCCGGCCCCAGCACGAGGCCGTTGTTGTTGCCGAAGTCGGATACCACCACGCGCGGGCCCAGCTCGTTGATCGTTGCCAGCGGGCTGCTGGCAACCTCGACACCGAGGTACAGGCGGGCCGGCAACGCTTCAGCCTGTTCCGGCGACCAGTGCAGCTGGTCGGCGGGGGCATCCTCCAGCAGTTCCAGCACGTACTCGGCCTCGATCGCGGCGAAACCGCCGACGAACACCGGAACATCCGTTGTTCCACCGGTAGCATTTTTGAGCTGAGGCTTGAAGATCGGCCCCAGCAGCCGTTCGTCCCCGGACGCATCGCGGCGTTCGGCAGCGATGTAGCCGACCTTCCAGCCGACCACCGGCTGGTTCCAGCGGGCGATGGCCAGGTCCTGGACCTGGTAGGCCGCGACCAGGTCCGCCGGGATGTCGCCCGGGAACGCCTCCAGTGCCTGGCCCGCAAGGCGTGCGGTGGTGAAGGCCTGGGCAATCGCGGCCGCATCGGCCGGCGGCGTGTGCCCATGTATGCCGTGTTCGTTGCTCAAGAACGTCTCCCTCTGGCGTTGTTGCGCTGCCTATCGACAGCGTCTGCAGGACGTGTATATGGTAAACCGGTGTCATCACGCAAGCGGCAGCGCATCACGCCGTCTTTGCCGACGCCGCCAGCGCCCTGTCCTGTCCTGTTGGAGCCCCGTCAGTCATGCGTCTGCCCATCGTGTTGCTGTGCCTGTCCCTGCTGCTGCCGGCGGCGCCCGCCTGCGCGGTCGACACGTCGTTGCGCGAAGGCGAGCGTGTGGCCCAGGCGTTGCCCGGCGAGCAGCTGCCGTTGTGGCCGGCAGGCGCAGTGCCGGGCGAACCCGGCCCCGCACGTCCGACGCGGGTGGTCGAGCGCAGTGCGGACCCTGCACGCCCGGACCGCTACGCCGACCAGATCGACGCGCCTTCTCTGCTGGTGTACACACCCGCCCGGCCGAACGGCCGGGCCCTGCTGGTGATCCCCGGCGGCGGCTACCAGCGGGTGGTGATCGACAAGGAGGGCAGCGCGCTGGTTCCGTTCTGGGTGGACGGCGCCGGCTACACCCTGTTCGTCCTGCGCTACCGCCTGCCGCAGCCGGGGCGCGACCGCCAGGCCGCGCTCGCCGACGCGCAGCGCGCGCTGCGGGTGGTGCGCGAC
>NZ_JASGBV010000066.1:0-35811 GCF_030053245.1 Stenotrophomonas sp. RS-48 | reverse complement strand
CTGCTTGGCGACGCGGTCGATTTCGCTGACCAGCTGGGTCACTTCAGCCTGCAGGGCCTTGCGGTCGCTGCTGGAGTTGGTGGCATTGGAGGCCTGCACGGCCAGTTCGCGGATGCGCTGCAGGTTGTTGCCGACTTCGCTCAGCGAACCTTCGGCGACCTGGGCCAGCGAGATGCCGTCGTTGGCGTTGCGGATGGCCACGTCCAGGCCGCGGATCTGGGTGCTGAAACGCTCCGAGATCGCCAGGCCGGCGGCGTCGTCCTTCGCGCTGTTGATGCGCAGGCCGGACGAGAGGCGCTGGATGGTGGTGGCCAGCGAGTTGCCGCTGGTGCTCAGGTTGCGCTGAGCGTTGAGCGACATCGTATTGGTGTTGATTACCTGTGCCATGGGGTCGTCTCCTCTTATTTGGAACCCGTAGGTGAATGGAACGAAGCGCCGCCTGTTTTTTGTTTGGCTGTGTGCTTCGCCGTTGCCAAATGAATAACGGCGCTTTGTCAACAACCTTTAGGCGTGAATTCCGATGAACCGGAAAAAGCCCGCGGGACGCTGTTTTTCCGGGGTTTCACCGGCCTGGAAGGGGGGCGGGCAGGGGTGGCGGGCGCCGCTGGTGGCGCCGGGTGGGGCGGACCTGGGCGCGCGGGTCGTCAATAAACGCGCGCGGCGCACCGGCGGGCGAGGCAGCGGCAGGGTGCTGCGGAAACGAAAAAGGCCGCGATGCAGGGCATCGCGGCCTTCATGGGCGTGTGCGGGAAACGGATCAGCCGATCTTGTTGAACAGCGACATCGACTGCATCTGCGAGAAGATCGTCTGTGCAGCCTGCAGCGCGGTGCTCTGCAACTGGTACTGGCTCAGGGCATCGGCGTAGTCCAGGTCGCGCATCTGTGACAGGGTGGTCTTCAACGTCACACTGTTGGCTTCGCGCATGTCCGCTGCATTGTCCAGCGCCTTGAGCTGCGAGCCGCCGGCAGCACGCGAATCGATCATCCGCTCGGACGCGCGGCCGACGTCGCGCAATGCACTCTGCAGCTGGTTCTGCTGCGCCGCCAGCTGTGCGGTGCTGCCGGTATCGGCGTCGAGTGCGGCGATCAGCTTGTCCATCGTCGCGAAGATGTCGCGGCTGCCGGCCGGCTGCACGTTGAAGGTATCGCCGGGCTCGGCAGCGCCGGTGATCTGCAGGCGCACGCCGTTCACTTCCAGTTCGTCGCCGGGCTTCAGGGAGCCGGTACTGGTCACGTTGCCCGTTGCGTCCAGCACCTCGTACTGGTCGCTGGCGGTGAAGCGCACGCTGAAGGCCTGGCCGTTCCAGCTGTCGCTGCCGTCGCGGGTGATGTTGGTCAGCACGCCCTTGCCGGTGTTGCCTGCGGCGGCGCTGCCGTCGACGAAGCCATCGCCGGTTGGAATGCGCATGAAGATCTCGCTGCCGGGCAGGGCGTCGAGCACGTAGGTGTCCGGCCCCACTTCCACCTGGCGCTGGGTCTGGTCGCCGCGATAGACCACCTTGCCGTCGATCTTGGCGAACGGCGGATCGCCGTCATGGGTGCCACCGAATACATAGCGGCCGGTACCATCGCTGCTGTTGGCCAGCGACAGCAGGCCGTCGCGGATCTGGTTCAGCTCGGTGATCAGGGTCTTCTTGTCCGCGGCGCTCAGCGCCGGATTGCTGGCCTGCAGCGTCAGATCGCTGACGCGGCCCATCAGATCGTTGACCTGGGCCAGTGTGTTCTCCTGCACGCCGAGCCGGTTCTGCACGTTGCCGGCGTTGAGGCCCATCCGCTCGAGGGCCGCCAGGCTGCGGTCCAGGCCCACGGCGGTGCCCGCGGCCACGGGATCGTCCTTGGCGCTGACGATCTTGCTGCCGGTGGCGATCTGCTGCTCCAGGTGATTGAGCTTGGCCTGCTTGGCCAGCATCAGCGTCACCGACTGGTTGAACATCATTCCGGTGGAGATGCGGCTGCTCATCGGCGGACGGCTCCCAGGATGGTCTGGAACATGTTGTCGGCAGTGGAAATCAGCTGCGAGGCGGCCTGATAGGCCTGCTGCAGGCGGAGCATGTTCGCCGCCTCCTCATCCAGGTTGACGCCGGAGATTTCGTCGCGCGCGTCCTGGGCCTTCTCGTTGATCACCAGCTGCGCTTCAAGCGAGTACTCGGCTGAGCGCGCTGCCGCGCCGACCTGGGTGGTCAGCCCGCCCAGTGCGCCGTTCAGGGTGACGGTGCCGCTGCTGAACGCCTTGGCGCTCTCCACCTTGGCCAGCCTTGCCGCGTTGCTGTTGTCCGAAGAGCCGGCCGGGGTCGGGGTGATGTTGAAGGTGTCGCCGGTGCGCGGTGCACCGTCGAGAACGAAACTCCAACCGTTGGCGCTGATGGTCTGGCCCGGGGTGTAGGTCTGCGGTGGGCCACCATCGATGGTGTAGGTGGTGGCGGAAGTGAAGACGATCGCCGCAGGATTGCGCAGGTCCGCATGGCCGGCATCGGTCACGGAGACGCCGCTGAGCTTGCCCGTACCGGTATTGGCGGTGGCGGCGGCGCCCTTCACGGCAGCCGCGGCTGCGATGCGCGAGGGATCGGTGATGGCGATCTCCAGGCTGCCGGCCACGCCGGCAGTGGGCTGCAGCAGGAAGCGGTCGTTGATTGCCGGCGTGCCGCCGACCACCAGCTCGACGCCGTTGATCACCAGCGGATCGGCGGCGGTGCCGGTGCCGGTCAACGGAATGCTGGCGCCGGTGTCGGCGCGGCTCGCCTTCCACTGCGTGCCATCGAACTGCAGGACGACGTTCTGCGCGTCCAGCTTGCCGAGATCGCCGAAGCTGGCACTGATGCTGGCCGTCCCGCTGTTGCCACTGTTGGCCGTCACCCGCGGCGTGCCGATGTTGAAGAAGTCACCGCCGAGCTGGCCGTAGAGATCCACGCCCTGGTGGTGGACCTGGTTGAAGCTGTCGGCCAGGCCGATCGCCAGCTTGCCCAGTTCCGCCTGCGCCGGGGTCAGCACGGTGTCGCGGAACTCCATCAGCCCACCGATCTGGCCGCCGACGGCCTTGGGATCCAGGGTGATGGTGTTGCCCTGCGTTTCCAGTGCCAGCTGCAGGCGCTCGGGCTGGTACGGATCGGCCACGGTGGTGACCCGGGTGGCGGTGGTGCCGACCACCAGTGCGTTGCCGCCGGCGGTGTAGACGTTCATCACGCCGCCGTCCTGGATCACCGCGGTGCCACCGGTATAGCCGATCAGCTGCGAGATCAGCTGGTCGCGGCGATCGAGCAGGTCCGGGGCCGCGCTGGCGATGTTGGTGCCGATGGCGCCGTTGATCTGGGCGATTTCCTGCGCCAGCCGGTTGACCTCGGTCGCTCCGGCGAGCAGGCCGTTGTTGACCTCGCTGTTGAGGTTGTTCAGATGGGTATTGAGCTGCACGAAACGGTTGGCCAGTGCCTTGCCACCGTCCAGCATGCTCTGCCGGTCGGCCGTGCCGGAGGCATTGGAAGACAGGCCGCTGACCGAATCGAAGAAGTTGGACCAGACGCCTGCGACGTTGGTGGCGGCGTCGGAGAACAGGGCGTTGACGCGGTCGGCCATGCCGGACAACTGCTTCAGGCGTGCCAGCTCGCCGCTGCTGTCGAGCAGGCGCGAGATCGCCAGCTGGTCGGCAGTGCGCCGGATGTCGGTGATGCGCGTGCCGTTGCCCACCGTGCCGTAGCCGAAGTTCTGCGGATCGGCCGTGGCGAAATTGACCTTCTGCCGGCTGTAACCCGGCGTGTTGAGGTTGGCCACGTTGTGGCTGGTGGTTGCCAGGGCGCGCTGGAAGGCGAGCAGGGCACCGGTACCGGTGGAAAGTACGCTGGACATGGGGTTCCTCAACGACGGGTGATACCCAGCGCCGCTGTTGCGGTGCTGGCGAAGGTCTGGCCAAGGCGACTGCCGGCATCGGTCACGGCGGCGACGGCACGCTCGATGGTCGGGCCGCCGGCGATCGCGGCGATCTTGGCCGCGTAGCGCGGATCGGTGGCATAGCCGGCCCGCTGCAGGCCCCGGGCGAAGCCCTGCACATCGGTGCCGGCCTGCAGGGCCTGCTGGTAGCGCGGGCTGGTCTTCAGCAGGCGCACGTAATCGGCGAAGCTCTCGGCCGGCGAGGTGTAGGCGCGGAAGCTTGCGGTTTCATTACGGCGCACGCCATCGACGTACTCATGGGTGCCGGCCACCGCACGCTGCCCGTTCCAGCCATTGGCCTTGATGCCGAACAGGTTGTGCGAGGTGCTGCCATCGGCGTGCTTGATCTGGCGCTTGCCCCAGCCGGTTTCCAGTGCGGCCTGCGCAACCAGCGCGCGGGCGTCCACGCCCAGCTCCCTGGCTGCGCTCTGCGCGTGCTGCCAGATGCTGGCGACGAAGCCTTCCGGGGTATGCGCACCCAGCTGGGCAACCGCGTTGCGGGTCGCCAGCGCATCGGTCGTAGTGCCGCTGCCACGGTTGCTGGCAGTGGCGGCCCACTGGTCGTTGCGGGCTGCCCAGTCGGGGCCGTCAAGCCCGGCGATGTACGGATCATCGGTGCCCAGCGACCGGTGCACGCTGCTGCTTTCGCGGCCGGCGATCAGGTCCAGGGCCTGTTCCATCGGCGCGATGGCGGCCGACGCGTCCTGCTGTGCACCTGCGGCCATCTGCTGCAGCATGCGTACGGCCTGGCCGGCGTCCTCCAGCGGCAGCGACGGCGCCGCCTTGGCGGGCGCGTTGAGCTGATAGGCCCGGCTGGCCTTCGCAGCGCCGATGCCGGTATCCAGCGCCGGTCCTTCGGCGGTCGCTCCGGACAGCTGGCGGGTGATCATGGCCGACAGCCCGAGTCCCTTGCCACGGGTCATCGCCTCGGCGATCTTCTGGTCGTACATCTCCCGGAACATCTTGTTCTCACCGGGAAAGAGCGAGTCGCCGAAACTGGCATCGCGCATGCTCTTGACCAGCATCTGCGCGAACTGGCCTTCCAGCTGCCGCGCGACCTTGTCGATCCTGGCCGGGTCGTTCTGCTGCGCCGGATTCAGCTCGAAGGCGGGGGTGATGCGCATGTCAGATCACCTCGAGTTCGGCGCTCAGCGCGCCGGCCTGCTTCAGTGCTTCCAGGATCGCGATGAGGTCGCCCGGCGCGGCGCCGACGGCGTTCACCGCGTGCACGATCTCATCCAGTGTGGTGCCGCCATTGAACTTGAACATGCGGCTGCCATCGTTGGTGGCGGTGATGGTCGACTGCGGGCTGACCACCGTGCTGCCGCCGGCCAGTGCGTTGGGCTGGCTGACGTTGGTGTTCTCCTGGATGGTCACCGTCAACGAACCGTGCGAGATCGCCGCAGGGCCGACGCGGACCTGCTGGCCGATGACCACCGTGCCCGTACGCGAGTTGACCACGACCTTGGCCGGGGCGCTGCCCGGGGTCAGCTCCAGGTTCTCGATGCGGGCAAGCAGGCCGATGCGTGCACCCGGGTCGGTCGGCGCGGCCACCGCCACAGTCACGCCGTCGACGGCACGTGCCGCGCCTTCGCCGAAGGCGTTGTTGAGCGCGGCGACCATCCGCGAGACGGTGGTGAAGTCGTTGTTGTGCAGGTTCAGGGTGATTTCGCCGTTGGCACCGAACACATCCGGCAACGCGCGTTCGACCGTGGCACCGTTGGGAATGCGGCCGACGCTGGGCACGTTCACCGACACCCGCGAGCCATCCTTGCCCTGGGCACCGAAGCCGCCCACGATCAGGTTGCCCTGTGCGATGGCGTAGACCTGGCCATCAGCACCGCGCAGCGGCGCCATCAGCAGCGAGCCGCCACGCAGCGACACCGCGTTGCCGATCGAGGACACGGTGACATCGATGGGCTGCCCTGGCTTGGCGAACGGTGGCAGTTCGGCGTGGATCGCCACGGCGGCGACGTTCTTCAGCTGCGGATTGACGTTGGCCGGCACATTCACGCCCAGCTCGCCCAGCAGGTTCTTCAGGCTCTGCACGGTGAAGGGGGCCTGGCTGGTGCGGTCGCCACTGCCATCCAGGCCGACCACCAGGCCGTAGCCGACCAGCGCGTTGCCGCGCACGCCGCCGACCTGGGCCAGATCCTTGATGCGCTCGGCATTGGCGGGCGCAGCCACTGCCAGCAGCACCAGGCAGCACAGCGATGACAGACGGTGCCAGGAAGAGAAGAAGGTAAGCGTCATGGCCATGCTCAGAACGGCGTCAGGCCGGAGTTGAAGAAGCGGCTCAGCCAGCCCATCGCGTTGGATTGCGCGACCGGACCGCGGCCGCCGTAGACGATGCGGGCCTCGGCCACACGGCTGGAGGGAAGGGTGTTGTCCGGGCTGATGTCACCCGGGCGCACGATGCCCTGCACCTGCACCAGCTCGTCGCCCTGGTTCAGGCGCAGATTCTTCTGTCCCTGCACGACCAGGTTGCCATTGGGCAGGCGCTGGATCACGGTGACCGTGACGCTGCCCTGCAGGCGGTTGCTCTGTGCGCTGTTGCCCTTGCCGGTGAAGTCGCGCGCGCCCTTGGCGCTGGCGCTGAGGATGTCCTTGCCGCCCAGGGTGACCGGCGCACCGAATATCGAGGGCGTCCCCAGGCTCAGATTCGATTCCTTGTTGGTGGCGGTGTTGGCGCTGGTCTGCGCGGTGGTGTTTTCCAGCAGCGTGATGGTCAGCAGGTCGCCGACATCACGCGCGCGGCGGTCCGAGTACAGCTGCAGGGTTGGACCTGCCGCATAGATCGCACCGGCCGTCGGCTCCGCCTGGGGCGGCATGATCGGCTGCAGCGGCGCCATCGCGGGGTAGGGGCGCACGTCGCCGGCAATCACGCAGCCGCCGAGCAGGGCGGCCATCGTGCTGGCGAGGACAGTGCGGGCGAGGGTGGAAATGGGCGACATGGCGTTATCCCGGTTGGGCCGGTCAGATCTTGTTGTTGAGGTAGGCCAGCATGGAGTCGGTGGTCGAGATCGCCTTGGCGTTCATCTCGTAGGCGCGCTGGGTTTCGATCATCGACACCAGCTCCTCCACCACGTTCACGTTGCTGCCTTCGAGCGCACCCTGGACCACGTTGCCGAGCCCGTTCAGGCCCGGGTTGCCGTTCTGCGCCGGCCCCGAGGCGGTGGTTTCCAGGAACAGGTTCTCGCCGCGCGCCTGCAGGCCTGCGGGATTGACGAAGTCGGTCAGGGTCAGCGCACCGATTTCCACCGATGCGGCGTCGTCGGCCATCTTCACGCTGATGGTGCCGTCGCTGCCGATGGTTACCGACTGCGCACCTTCGGGAATCTGGATGCCGGGCTGCACCGGGTAACCGCTGTTGGTGACCAGTTCGCTGTCCTGGTTGATCTTGAACGAGCCGTCGCGGGTGTAGGCGGAGCTGCCATCGGGCAGCTGCACCTCGAAGAAGCCCCGGCCATTGACCATCACGTCCAGCGCGCGGCCGGTCTGCTGCTGGCTGCCCTGCTCGAAGTTCTTGGCGGTGGCCACCACGCGCACGCCCGTGCCCAGCTGCAGGCCGGTCGGCAGCTGGGTCTGCGCCGACGATGCGCCGCCCGGCTGGCGGACCTGCTGGTACAACAGATCCTCGAAGCTGGCGCGGTCCTGCTTGAAGCCGGTGGTGTTGGTGTTGGCGAGGTTGTTGGAAACCACCGACATGCGCATCTGCTGCGCATCCAGTCCGGTTTTCGCGATCCACAATGCCTGGTTCATCTTCGGAGTCCTGTCTGCTGAAACCGGCCGCGTGCTGCGGCCCATGGGGTACGGCGTGCAAGCGGTGTGCCAGTGCCGTTACGCGGCGCCGGCGGAATTCCGTCAGCTGCCCAGTCGCAGCAGGCTGTTGGCGCTGCGTGCGTTGTCATCACCGTGCTTGATCACCTGCACCTGCATTTCGTACTGGCGTTGCAGCTGGATCATCTGCACCAGTGCACCGGCGGCATCGACGTTGCTGCCCTCCAGCTGGCCGCTGTGCACGGTGGGCCCGAGGGCCTGGGCGAACGGCCGCAGCGGATCGGTGTTGCGGAACAGGCCATCAAGACCGCGCTCGAGCCGTTCGTCCGGTGCCTGCACCACCTTGATCCGGCCGATCATGGCCATGGTCTGCGGGCCTTCACCCTGCGGGATGATCGAGATCGTGCCGTCGTTGCCGATCTCCATCGCCTGGTAAGGCGGAATGGCGATCGGGTTGTTGTTGTCATCCAGTACCGCGCGCCCACCGGAAGTCACCAGCTGACCGTTCGGTGTCACCGACAGTGCCGCGCCGCGCGTGTACGCTTCGCTGCCGTCGGTGGACTGCACGGCCAGCCAGGTGCCGGTCTGCAGCGCCAGGTCCAGCGGCTTGCCGGTGATGTGCTGCGCACCGGGCCGGCGGTTGAAGCCGGCGTCGACGTGCAGCGCATCGACCCGCGAGGCAAAGCCCCGGCCCTGGATCGGGAAGGCCTCGGTGTTGGCCAGCGCTTCCTTGAAGCCGGGGGTATCGGAGTTGGCGAGGTTGTGGCTGAGCGTTCCCTGCGCCTGCAGGGAGGCGCGGGCACCGGTCATCGCCACGTAGAGGGCTTTATCCATGCGGGGAGTTCCGTGACAGGGTCAGCGGCTCATCAACGGATGTTGATGACGGTCTGGGTGATCTGGTCCTGGGTGGTGATCATCTGTGCGTTGGCCTGGAAGTTGCGCTGCGCGGTGATCATGTTGACCAGCTGCTCGGTCAGGTCGACAGTGGACGCCTCCAGCGAGCCGGCCTGGATCTTGCCGAGGTTGGAGGTATCGGGCATTCCGGTACGGGCCGTACCCGAATCGAACGTCTCCGCCCACACGTTGTTGCCCTTCTGCTCCAGGCCCTGCGGGTTGTTGAAGGTGGTCAGCGCAACCTGGCCGAGCGGCTTGTCGTCGCCATTGGAGTAGCGTGCGTAGACCACGCCGGTGTCCGACACCGTGATTTCGTTGAGCTTGCCCGCGGCGTAACCGTCCTGCTGGGTGTTGCGCAGGGCGAACTTCTCGCCGTACTGGGTCGAGCCGCTCACGTCCAGGGTCATGTTCAACTCGCCCGCCCCGGTGGTCGGGGTGAACGTGCCGAGGCTGATCCTGCCGTTGGCCGGTGCGGTCAGCTTGCCGCTGTTGTCGAAGGTGACCGGCGTCGGGGTACCTGCGGGTTCGCCGTCCACGAAGTTGTGCACGGTCCACTGGTTGACGCCGGCTTCCTTGACGAAGTACGACACCTGGATGTGGCTCACGCCCAGCGAGTCATACACGGTAATGCCGCCGCTGGAGTGGTTGTAGCTGTTGGAATTGGTGGCATCGAACGGCTGCACCGTCGGTTCCTTGGCGTTGGCCGGCAGGGTGAAACCAACCTTTACATCGCTGGTCTGCCGGGGCGGGCTGTCGGTGGTCAGCAGCTGCAGGTCGATCATGCGACCGGCGTCGAAGTTGGTGCCGTCGGCGTTGGGCGCGAACACCTGCAGGCGCGCGCCCTGCGGGTTGGTCACGTAGCCTGCTGCATCGGTCTGGAAGTTGCCGGCACGCGAGTACACCCGCTGGCCGTTCATGTTCATGGTGAAGAAGCCCTCACCGGAAATCGCCATGTCCAGGCTGCGCCCGGTCTGCTCGTTGTTGCCCTGGATGAACTGCTGGGCCACGTTGGAGACGCGCACGCCCGAGCCGACCGCGTTCTTCGACAGGCCGTAGCTGGTGGCGGCGAACAGGTCGGCGAACTCGGCGCGCGACTGCTTGAAGCCGGTGGTGTTGACGTTGGCGACGTTGTTGGCGGTGACGCTCAGGTCGGAGTTGGCGGCATTGATGCCGGACAGCGAGACATTGAAGCCCATGGGATGCTCCTGGTAGATGCGGGTAGGCGGCTCAGCTGACGCGGAGCACGTAGTCGATCGGGGCCGTGCCCAGGCCCTTGAGGTTCAGGTACAGGCCATCGGAACCGACGGTCACGCTTTCCACCGGTGCCTGCACATAGGTGGACAGCTTGGTGCTCTTGCCAGCGGTATCGACATGGTTGGCGACCACGCTGTACTTGCCCGGCTCCATGCGGTTGCCGGCGGCATCCTTGCCATCCCACTGGAATGCGGTTTCGCCCGCGGCCTTGGCCTCGACGCTGATCGAGGTGACCTTGGCGCCGTTGGCATCGGTGATGTCCACGGTGATGATGCCGGCGCCGGGCGCGGCCACCGTGCCCTCGACGCTGCCTTCGTTCTCCAGCACCAGCTTCTCGGACGGCACCAGCACCTGGTGTCCCACCAGCGCGGCGCCACGCAGCACCTGGTCGCTGGCCATCGACTGCTGGAAGCCCTGCACCGTGGTGTTCAGATCGGTGATGCCCTGCACGGTCGACATCTGCGCCATCTGCGCGACCATCTGCGTGTTGTCCATGGGCTTGAGCGGGTCCTGGTGCTGCAGCTGCTCGGTCATCAGGCGCAGGAAGTCGGCCTGGTCCAGGGTGTTCTTCTTCTTGGTGGCGTTGCTGTTGGGAGCATTCAGGCCCAGTGCGGAGTAGACGTCCTGGCTGGTCTGGTTGTTGACGGCAGTGGTCATGGCGGTATCCGGTACTGCGGGCCTCAGCGGCCCATGGTCAGGGTGGCCAGGGCCAGTTCCTTGGCGGTGGTCAACATCTCCACGCCGGCCTGGTAGTTGCGCGAGGTCGAGATCAGATTGACCATCTGCGCGACAGGATCGACGTCGGGCTGGTAGATGTAACCGTCGGCGTCGGCAAGCGGGTGGCCGGGCTCGTAGCGCTTGATCGGCGCCGCCTCGCTGCGGGTGATTTCCTTCACCTGCACCGAGGTGATGTTCGGGTCGTCCTTGCTCGTGACCGCCTGGAAGACCGGCTCCAGCGGCTTGTAGACGGCCTCGGCCGAGCCGGCAACGGTGTCGGCGTTGGACAGGTTGGAGGCGATGGTGCTCATGCGCACCGACTGCGCCTGCAGCGCGGAGCCGGCGATGTCGAAGATCGGCAGGCTGCTCATGGCTTATTGCCCCGTGATCGCGGTCAGCATGGAACGGACCTTGCTCTCGACGAAGCTGAGCGATGCGCGGTACTCCAGCGCGGCGCGACCGTAGGCGGCGCGCTCTGCATCCGGATCGACGGTATTGCCGTCAAGGCTGGGCTGGACACCCTCGCGCGCGATCTGGAACGGATTCAGGCCGTTGTTGATCGCATAGTGCTGCTCGTGGGTGGTGGCCATCAGGCCGTTGCCATCCTGTCCCTGTGCGCTGCGCAGGGCGGCGTCGAAGTCCAGGTCCTGGGCCTTGTAGCCGGGGGTATCGGCATTGCCGAGATTGCTGGCGATCAGCTTCATCCGCTGTTCGCGCAACGGCATGGCCTGGGCATGTACGCCCAGGTAGTCGGTAATCAGGTTGCGCACGATGCACTCCCACGGGAACGTTGCCCGGGAAGCTGCAAGCGGTGTGCCAAAAGGTCGTGGCGGGGCGGGGCGCCGCTACGCTCGCCGGGCCATGCCCGGCGCGGAACCCCGGCGGCCTCAGGCCGCCATCGCCACCTTGCGCAGGCGGTCCAGCACGAAATCGGCCAGCTCGTGCGGGGAGTACTTGGCGACGAAGGCATTGGCGCCCACGCGCTCGACCATCGCGTTGTTGAATACGCCCGACAGCGAGGTGTGCAGCAGCACGTACAGCCCCGCCAGCCCCGGATGGCGCCGGATTTCCGTCGTCAGCGTGTAGCCGTCCATCGCCGGCATCTCGATATCGGAGATGACCATGGCGTAGCGGTCGGCGGGATTCTCGCCCGAGGCGTGGATCTGCAGCAGGTGGTCCAGCGCCTGCCGGCCATCGGAGAGCAGGGTGGCGCCGACCCCCAGCTGGTCCAGCACGCTGCGGATCTGCTGGCGTGCCACCCGCGAGTCGTCCACCACCAGCACCTGCAGCTGCGGGCCGTCGGCGGGCATGGCCATCTGTGGATCGAGCACGGCCTCGCCCCGGATCTGCGCGATGTCGGCCAGCACGCTTTCCACGTCGATCACCTGGATCAGCTCGCCCTGGAAGCGGGTGACCGCCGTCAGATAGCTCGATTCAGCGCCCAGTTCCGGTGGCGGATGGATGTCCTCCACCGCGATGTTGACGATGCGCTCCACGCCGCTGACCAGGAAGCCCTGAATCGAGCGGTTGAATTCAGTGACGACAAGGTAGCCGGGCGAGGTATCGGCATCCGGCTCGCGCTCGGGATGGCCGATCGCCAGGCCCAGGTCCAGGACCGGCACCGAGCGTCCGCGTACATCGGCCACGCCGGCGAACTGCCCGGGCAGGCCGGGCACCTGGAACAGCTCCGGGCGCCGCAGCACTTCCTGCACCTTGAATACATTGACGCCAAAAAGCTGACGTCCGCCGAGGCGGAACAGCAGCAGCGCCAGTCGGTTGTGGCCGGCCAGGCGGGTCCGCTGGTCGATCCGGTTGAGCAGGTCATGGGACATGGCTGCTGTATCGGCGTGCAGCGGCGGGAACTTGAGGGTCCGATCCAGCGGCGCCGAGTGTGGTGCCGCGCGTCGCACTGGCACGCCGCTTGCACGCGTCCGGGCCAGGTCCCATCGACAGGAGGCGCCATGCGCCCGATCTCCTCCATCCTGGCAGTCGCACTGGCCATTGCCTCGCCCTGGGCAGTGGCCGCCGACTGGCAGCCGGTGGCCAGCATCCGTGCGGCGGCGTTGTCGAGCCTGCCTGCCGGCAGCGAAGGCGAGGCCCAGGTGGCTGACGCGCTGCGTCTTCCCCGGTGCGGGGGAGCGCTGCAGGTGCAGCCGACAGCGAACACCACGGTCGAGGTCAGCTGCCCCGATGCGGGCGGCTGGCGCCTGTTCGTACCGGTGAAGGTGCGGCGCAACCAGACGGTGCTGGTGCTTGCACGCGGCATCGCTGCTGGAGAAACGCTGACGGCTGCCGATATCAGTACCGCCCAACGCGATGCTGCACGCATTGCCGGGGCCGTGCTGGCCGATCCCAATGCAGCGATCGGCCGCATTGCCCGGCGTCCGCTGCAGGCTGGAACGCTGCTGTCGAGCAACGACCTGGTCACCCAGCGTCTCATCAAGCGCGGAGACAGTGTGGCGCTGGTGTCGCGGCGCGGCTCGGTCGAGGTGCGCATCGCGGGCCGGGCGATGGGCGATGCCGGCGAGAACGAACGCATCTCGGTGGAGAACCTGTCCTCGCGGCGCATCGTGCAGGGCACGGTGGATGCCCGTGGTGACGTAATCGTGGCGCGTTGAATTCCCGCAAGATTTCCCTAAAGATCACGGCCCTGCGGCCGTTATCCCTTGTGAACGGCAACTCCAGGACACCCCATGAGCCAGAAAATCGACGGCAACCTGCAGGTCCCCCAGGCACTGCGCAGCGTGACGAACCCGGCCAGCAAGCCCGGCGTCAGCAGCGACTCGCCGGCGCGTCCTGTGGAGGCGGCCGACAGCCTGCGCCTGACCGGCGAGGCCACCAATCTGCAGGCCATCGAACGCGAACTGACCACGGCGCCGGCGATCGACGCCCAGCGCGTGGCCGCCGTGCGCGAATCGCTGCAGAACGGCACCTATACGATCAATCCGGACGCGATCGCTTCGCGCATGCTTGAGCTGGACCAGCAGCTGCACGGATGACCGCGGCGATGAGCGAGCCGTTGCAGCGCCTGGCGCTGGCCCTGGACGTCGAACGCCAGGCCCTGGTCGAGCATGACGTGCACGCATTGATCCGCGCCACCGGCGCCAAGCTGGAGGCGCTGCGTGCGCTGGAAGGCGCACCGCCGGTGGGCGAGGGCGAACAGCTGCAGGAGCTGGCCGAGCGCAATCGCGCCAACGGCGTGCTGCTGTCGCGCAGGCGCCGCGAAGTGAACTGGGCGCTGCGCCAGCTGGGCCGCAGCGAAGAGGCCTCGGCCTACGATGCCAAGGGGCAGGCCCACGCAGTCACCGCTGGCCGTCCTCTGGCGGTGGCCTGACGCAACTTCGCGCGGACCTCCCGGCTCGCAGGCTGTCGCCTGCGGCACGACCGCGTATATTGGGCGCCTGTTCGAATGCCCCTGAGCCGCCGTGTCCGCTGCCAACGTCCTGGTTACCGCCCCCCTTCCACCACAGCCGGTGCTGCAGGCGTTGCTTGAACGCCTGCGCGAGGGCCTGCTGCTGTTCACCGAAGACGGTCAGGTCGCCTTGGCCAATCCGGCCGCGCAGAACCTGCTGGCCAGCGACGAAGGCCTTCTGCCGGCGCCACAGCGCCTGCGTCAGCTGCTGCCGCCGGACGCGCTGGAGCACGCCCGCCAGAACGGTCACTGGAACGGCAGTCTGCCGCTGGGCGAGGGCGTGGTGATCGCGCATCTGTACCATCACGGTCCGCCCGGGCAGGGCCACTACCTGGCACTGTTCCGCCACATCGAGGGCCAGGAAGACTACGAGCGCGAGCTGCAGCAGCGCCATGCCGAACTGCGCCAGGCCTACCTTCGATTGAACGGCACGCAGGAAAAGCTGCTGCAGTCGGAGAAGATGGCGTCCATCGGCCAGCTTGCCGCCGGCGTCGCGCACGAGATCAACAACCCGATCGGCTACGTGCACTCCAATCTCGGCAGCCTGCAGGAGTACCTGCGCAGCCTGTTCACCGTGATCGAGGCCTACGAGCGCGCCCTGCGTGCGCCCGACCCGAAGGCGCTCATCCCGGAGATCGACGACATCCGTGACCGGCTGGACATCGACTTCATCAGCCGCGATCTGCCACAGCTGATGGCCGAATCACGCGAGGGCATCGAGCGGGTGACGCGCATCGTGCGCGACCTCAAGGACTTCTCGTACTCCGGCCGCGATGAGTCGTGGAAGCTGGTCGACCTGCACGCCGGCCTTGAGTCCACCATCAACATCATCTGGAACGAGCTCAAGTACAAGGTCACCCTGGTGCGTGAGTTCGGCCAGCTGCCGCTGGTCGAGTGCCTGCCGTCCGAACTCAACCAGGTCTACATGAACCTGCTGCTCAACGCCGGCCATGCCATCGCCGAGCGTGGCACCATCACCGTGCGTACCGGTGTGGAGGGCGACCATGTCTGGGTCGAGTTCGAGGATACCGGTGGCGGCATCTCGCCCGAACTGCGCCAGCGCATCTTCGACCCGTTCTTCACCACCAAGCCGGTGGGCAGCGGAACCGGCCTGGGCCTGTCGATCTCCTACAGCATCATCAACAAGCATCACGGTCGCATCGATCTGGACAGCACCCCCGGCGTCGGCTCGCGCTTCCGCGTGGTGCTGCCGGTGAAGCAGCCGCGCTGAGCCGCCGCACGGCACAGGTGCACGGTAGCGCCGGGCCATGCCCGGCGGCCTCCATCACCGCAACGGCGGGCGATCCTCGCCACCGTCACCTGCGTCCATCGTCACCGGGCCGGCGTTGCTGCGGCGCTGTTCCTCGTAGGTACGGAAGGCCTGGTGGATGTGCTTGCGCAGCTCGTCGTCGTTCCATGGCTTGGTCAGGAAGCGGTAGATCGCGCCGCGGTTGATCGCGTCGGTCACCGTGTTCAGATCGGTGTAGCCGGACAGCACGAGGCGGATGGTGTCGGGGTACAGCATTTTCACCCGGCCCAGGAACTCGGTGCCGCTCATGTCGCTCATGCGCTGGTCGGACAGGATCACCTGCACATCGTTGATCGCCAGCAGATCGAAGGCGTCGCGCACGTTGCCGGCGGCAAGGATGCGGTAGCCGTCGCGACGGAACAGGCGCACCAGCGAGCGCAGCACGTTCTCTTCATCGTCCAGCAGCAGCAGGGTGCGGTCCGGTCGGGTCTCGGCGAATGCTTCCGGGCGCAGGTAGCGCCGGCGCAGGGTCATGCCCGCGGCATCGGCCGACATCGGTTCGCCGAACAGATAGCCCTGGAACACATCGCAGTCGTTGCGGCGCAGGAAGCCCAGCTGTGCCTGCGATTCCACACCGTTGGCGATCACCGTCATGCCCAGCTGGTGGCCCATGGCGATGATCGCACGGGCGATGGCGGCCTCGCGGTTGCCGGCCGGTGCGCTTTTGATGAAGCTGCGGTCGATCTTCAGCTTGTCCACCGGATAGCGCACCAGCGCGCTCAGGCTGGAGTCGCCGGTGCCGAAGTTGTCCAGGCTCAGGCTGATGCCTTCGTTGCGCAGGTTGGCCAGGGTCTCGTGCACGAAATTGACGTTGTTGGTCAGCGCGCTTTCGTTGATCTCCAGCGTCAGCATCTGCGCCGGCACGCCCGCTGCCTGCAGCAGCGACATCACTTCGGCGAAGAAATTCGGTCGCAGCAGCTGCAGGGTGGAGACATTCACCGCAATGGTGAAGTCGTCGAAACCCTGGTCGCGCCACAGCCGGGCCTGCTTGAGCGCGCCCTCCAGCACCCAGGTACCGATCTGCACGATGATGCCGAGCCGCTCGGCCGTTCGCATGAAGCGCTCCGGTACCAGCATCCCCAGCGTCGGCGACTGCCAGCGCAGCAGGGCTTCCATGCCCACCACATGGCCATCGCGTGCGCTGACCAGGGGCTGGTAGCGCAGCTTCAGCTCGGCATTGGGGATGGCATCGACGATCTGGCGCGCGATGATGCTCTCGCTGTGCGCGCTGGGTGGTGTGTCCACGGCATGGATGCGCACCGCGTTGCCACCCTCGCGGGCGGCCTGGTACAGCGCATCTTCAGCATGATCGAGCAGGCGCGAGGTGCTGCTGGCATGCTCCGGGCACAGGCTGACGCCCAGCTTGCCGGTCATGAACAGGGTATAGGGCAGCACCGACAGCGGCAGTTCCATCTGCTGGCGGATTTCTTCGGCGAAGTCCTCCGGCAGCGGCAGGTCGGCGTCGCGCGGCACGGCGATCAGGAACTCGTCGCTGCCATGGCGCCACAGCTTGCCGCGCCCGCGCAGGTAGGACTGCAGGCGTTGCGCCACCAGTACCAGCGCCTGGTCACCCACTTCCGCGCTCATGTTCTCGTTGACCGACGCGAAGTGGTCGATGTCCACATGCATCAGCATCAACGGCGTGCCACCCGAAGCGGCTTCGGCCACCATCGCCTGCAGCTCGGGATTGCCGGCGCCAAGGCGGTCGGGGGCATCGTCGATGCTGACCAGTGGCAGATTGGGATTCCACATAGGCTCAGTAATCCGGTGTTTCGACGGCAGCCGCGCAGGCTGCCTGGTAGGGAAGATGGACATCGACCAGGGTGCCGGCGCCGTGCGCCGACTCGATCCGCACGTGGCCGCCCACGCTCTGCGCACGTTCGCGCATGACGATCAGGCCCAGGCCGCGCGGGCCGTCAGGGTCGAAACCCTCGCCGTCGTCGCGGATCTGCAGGTGCAGCCCGCGCTGGCCGACATCGCGCAGCTGCAGCTGCACCTGGCTGGCGCGGGCGTGGCGCAGTACGTTGGTCAGGCTTTCCTGGGCGATGCGGAAGCAGGCCTGCTCGATGCTGTTGTCGGGCCGATGCGGCAGGGGCTCGATTTCGGCCAGCAGTTCCACCGGTGAGGAGCGGAACAGTACCCGTGCCTGCCAGCTCAGTGCCGCCTCCAGGCCCAGCGCATCCAGCTGTGGAGGCCGCAGCAGGGTGGAGATGTCACGCAGCTTGGCCACCGTGGTGTCGGCCAGGCTGACGATCTGTGCCAGATCCTCGCTGCGGCGCTTCGGATCGTCTTCGTCCTGCGCGGCATAGGCGGAGAGCTTGATGGCGGTGATGGCCTGCCCGATGTCATCGTGCAGGTCGCGCGAGATCGCGCGGCGCTCGTCCTCCTGCAGCGAGAACAACCGGCCGGCCATGGCCTGTAGTTCGCGGTTGCTGGTCTCCAGCGCACTGCGGGTGCGCTCGGAATCGCTCAGGTCACGCACGATCAGCAGCTTGCAGTCGCGACCGCCGTAGCGGACTTCGCCCACGGCCAGGCCGGCGTGGAAGCTGCGGCCATCGGCACGCTGCATCGCCACCACGCTGCTGTGGCCGGGGCCGTGCTGGGGCTGGCCGGCCCGGAGCTGCACGCGTACCCGCGCCAGATCGCTGTCGGCGACCAGAGCCGCCAGCGGCTCGCCGAGCAGGGCATGGCCGCCATAGCCGAACAGACTCGCGGCCCAGGCGTTGGCGTACAGCACGTGCTCCTCGAAGAGGATGACCACGCCGTCCGGCAGTACACGCACCAGTTCGCGGAACTGTTCCTCACGTTCGCGCAGCAGCCGCCGCGACTGCTCGCGCTCGGTCACGTCCTGCAGCGTGCCGAGCACGCGGTCGCGGCCGGCCTCGTCAACGCCGCTGGCCGCGCGCAGGTGCACCATCAACGCGCGGCCATCCATCGACAGCAGCGGCAGCAGCACGTCCACCTGCACCGGTTCGCCGGAACACAGTTCGGCCAGCAGCTGGTCTGCCTGCGCGGCAGTGGCCGGATCGGCCGCCACCAGCAGTTCGTCGAAGCGATGCCAGCGGCGCGCTTCCGGCGGGCGCCGGCCGAGCAGGCGATAGACCTGGCTGGAGTACCGGCCCAGCCCGCTGGAGGGGTCCAGTTCCCAGGCGCCGATCTTCGCCAGCTCATGCGCTTCCTCCAACCGTGCCAGTGCCTGGTCCCGGCGCAGCTGTGCAAGGTCCTCGGCGGTGCGATCGATGGCAATCAGCAGGCGTGCGTTGTGGCCGTCGTAACCGATTGCGTTCGAGCGCAGCTCCATCTGCCGCAGGCTGCCATCGCGCAGCTGCAGCTGCGCCCGCAGGATGCACAGCTGCTCGGGCGCCTCCCGGATGGCTTCGAGCTTGGTCTGCAGCGCCTGGTCCTGGCCGGGCGGCCAGAGCACGTCGATGGTGCGCTCAAGCAGTTCCTCGCGCTCCCAGCCGAAGGCGCTGCAGGCCGCAGGATTGGCATCGAGAATGGCCAGGCTGTCCAGATCGTAGACCAGGATCGGCCCGGGATTGCCCTCGAACACCTGCCGCAGGCGCAGCTCGGAGGCCTGCAGGCGGGCATGGGTGAGCAGCACGTGCTCGGCCAGCGGCCGCAGCAGCAGGTACAGCAGCCCGGCGCTGGCCAGGGCGAAGAACGACCCTTTCAGGCTTTGCCACAGTGATGCCTGGTACGGATCGGGTACCAGCAGCTGCACGGCGCTGTCGGTGGCGATCAACCAGGCCAGGGCCATCGCCAGGTAACTCAGCACGATCCGCCGACGATCGCGGCCCAGCGATTGGGCCATCCGCGGGTCGGGAACAGGGGCGGTGCCGGTCGGTTCTGCGGGCATGGACAGGGCAGCAGGTAGGGGCGCCGGCCATCTTACCGCGCAGGTGCCCCGTAGCCACTCAATTATCCGCCGCAGGCGCCGTTAACCACTGCGTGCCCCGCTGTCGGGCGTTTCATCCGGAGCAAGATCGCGTGGACCAAGGGATCATCGCCAGCCTGCTGCAGCATCCGCTCGCGTCGGCGCTGGTCATCGTCGACCGCACTGGCCGTCCGCTGGCGGCCAATCCGGCCGCGCGCGAGCATGGCCTGCCGGCGACGGTCGCGGCCTACGCGCCGATGCTGGAGGACCTGCGTCTGCTGGCCGCCGACGGTGGCATTGTTGCGTGCAGCCTGCCGGGAGGGCCGCGCGGGCATTACGACGGCCACCTGCGCGCCGTGCATGACGGCGCCGGCAATCTGCTGGCCTTCACCCTGAGCGTGCCGGAACCGGTGCCGCTGGCGGGTGGCGGACGCTGGGAACTGGCGCTGGACAGCGCTGGCCACAGCCTGTGGGACTGGGATATTCCCAGCGATCGCGTCACCCGCACCCCTGGCCTGGGCGAAGAGACCGCCAGCGGAATGCTGGCGCGCGTGCACGGCGAGGACATCGGCCACGTGCGCGCCGCGCTGGATCAGCACCTGCGTGGAACCAGCGAGCAGTACAGCGCACAGTTCCGCTTCCGCCAACCCGACGGGCAGTGGCGCTGGGTGCTTGATCGTGGCCGCGTGGTCGCGCGCACTGCCGACGGCCAGCCGCTGCGGATGGTCGGCACCCACACCGACATCGAACAGCAGAAGCAGCTGGAGGCGTTGCTGCACGAACAGCAGGTGCACCTGAGCGAGGCGCAGCGCATCGCCAGCATGGGCAGCTGGTCGTTCGATCCGGGCACGGGCTCCTTCTGGTGGTCGCCCGAACTGCGTTCGCTGCTGGCACTTGAGCCCGGCAACGTGCCAGGCCAGCGACGCTGGCTCAAGCAGCTGCATCCGCGTTCACGCGGAGCGCTGCGGGCAGCCTGGCGCCGCTTGTGGCGCGATGGCCGCTCCGCCAGCCTCGAGCTGGAGCTGGCCCGCGGCAGCGGCGAACCATCGCTGCATCTGCGGCTGTGGATGCAGCCGCTGCTGGACGGCGAGGGCCAGCCCAAGCGCCTGCTGGGCCAGGTGCAGAACATCACCGAACAGCACCAGACCGATGCGCTGATCCGCTGGCGTACCGAGCTGCTCAACCGCGTTTCGGCCCTGGGCCGCATCGGCGGGTGCGAGATCGAGGTGCAGACCCGGCACATGCAATGGACCGAAGAGTGCTATCGCATCCACGGACTGCGCAAGGAGCCGATCACCCTGGACCAGGCGTTGGCGCTGTACACCGAGGACTCGCGCAGTGCGTTCGAGGCGGCGCTGGGCCGGATTGCCGGTGGCGGA
Source organism: Stenotrophomonas sp. RS-48 (assembly GCF_030053245.1). NCBI lineage: Bacteria > Pseudomonadati > Pseudomonadota > Gammaproteobacteria > Lysobacterales > Lysobacteraceae > Stenotrophomonas > Stenotrophomonas sp. RS-48. The sequence goes on along the minus strand of NZ_JASGBV010000066.1, from coordinate 15,271 downwards.
CTGCCCGAGCAGCTGGATCTCTGCTTCTATCGTCAATCCGGCCTGCGCGTATGGGTGCAGGTGCTGATCGAGCTGGATCGGCGCGATGGCCTGCCGCCACGCTTCGTGGTGCTGTTCCGTGACATCACGCGAGAGCGCGAGGCCAACGAGCGCATCGAGCTGCTGGCCCATTACGACCTGCTGACCGGCCTCCCGAACCGGGTGCTGCTGGGCGAGCAGACGGCTGAAGCAATCGAGGAAGCGCGTGATCGCGGCACCTCGCTGGCGATGCTGTTCATCGACCTGGATGGCTTCAAGACCATCAACGACAGCTTCGGCCATGCCACCGGTGATGCGCTGCTGAAGGCGGCGGCCACCCGGCTGCACCAGAACCTGCGCAACAACGATCTGTTCGGCCGCTTCAGCGGTGACGAATTCATCGTGGTGCTGCGCGACCTGGCCGAACCGGAAGACGCTGGCCACGTGGCGCGCAAGCTGATCGGCTCGCTGGCCGAGCCGCTGCGCCGCGGCGATACCACGCTGAAGGTGGGGGCCAGCGTGGGCATCGCCATGCTGGGCGATACCCAGACCGATTTCGATTCACTGCTGCGCGCCGCCGATGCCGCGATGTATGCGGCCAAGGAAGCCGGTCGCAACACCTACCAGTACTACAGCCAGGACGCACTGGCCCGCATCCAGCGCCGGCTTGAGCTGGAGCATGCGCTCCATGGCGCGATCGAGCGCGAGGAGTTCAGCCTGGCCTATCAGCCGCTGCTGCACGCCCACCTTGGCGAGCCGCCGGCCATCGAAGCACTGCTGCGCTGGCATCGACCCGGCATCGGCTACTGCAGTCCGGCCGAGTTCATTCCCATCGCAGAGAAGTGCGGTGAAATCGTGCGCATCGGCGACTGGGTACTGAACGAAGCCTGCCGCCAGGCCACTGCCTGGGACAGAGCCGGTCTGCACTTCGACCGCATCGCGGTGAACGTCTCGGCCGTGCAGCTGCGTGATCGCGGCTTCGCCGAGCGGGTGATCGAGATCTGCCATGCCCATGGCTGGCCGCCACAGCGCCTGGAACTGGAGCTGACCGAGTCGGCGCTGATCCGTGACACCGACATCCTGCGCCATTGCTTCGACGTGCTGGAACGGCACGGTGTGCCGCTGGCGGTGGACGATTTCGGAACGGGATTCTCCAACCTCAACTACCTCAACCGGTTCCCGGTGGGCCGCCTGAAGATCGACCGCAGCTTCGTGCAGGGCATGCTGCACGACTCGGGTACGGCCGAGGTGACCCAGGCCATCGTGCACCTGGGCCACGCGCTGGGCATGAAGGTCGTGGCCGAAGGTGTGGAAACGCACCAGGAAGAAGACATGCTGCGCCGCCAGGGCTGCGACGAGATTCAGGGCTACCTGTACTCGCGGCCGCTGAGCCCGCGCGACCTGGCGCAGTGGCTGCGCCAGCAGCATCAGTCACCGTCGCGCACGGACGCCGGCAACGAAGCGTTGCTGGTGCGTTGACGACCTGCACAGTTGATCGCCCGCAGCGCGGCTTGCTGGATCTACCTGCTGTCTGAATCCTGCCGCAGGGAACGCCTTGCGGTTGCCTGCCCGGCGAGTGCCTTCAGCTCGGCGAGGCGATCCCGCTTGACCAGATGTGCTGCCTCCCAGCCGCCTTCGACGGCCGCAGGCGAGAAGCTGTAGATCTCGTTCGCGTGCAAGGGTCCCAGTGAATCGAGTGCATGTGCATATAAGGGCTGTTCCTGCTCGTCGGTGACATCGAGATAGGGGCCATCCAGGAACGTCAGCATGTACGCCAGTTTCCAGTTGCGTTCCACCGCATCGGCGGGCCCGGGTACCTCCGGCTCCGCCGAAACCTGTCCGCTGTGCGGGTCGATGCTGATCTGCGCGGAGGTGTTCTCCCCACACAGCAGAATCTGGCCGAAGGCCGTCACCGCGTAGACATGGAAAGTGTCGGCGCCCTCCATCGGGTTGCCCTGCAGGAGTTCGGTGGCAAGCCCCGCATGCAGGAGGGGATCGACCAGAGTGAGCCTGTCATCGCGATAGCGTGCGAGCCCGTCGCGCCGCCACAGCGCCAACAGCAGTTCGGGCAGTACGCCCTCCCACGCTGCCAGGGTCGCCTCCGGAACGGCTTCACCCTTGGAGCTCGGATTGAAACCCTGGAGGAACTCGGCATTGCCCAACCCCGCCACCGGCAACCCGGAGCCGGGTATGGCCTGCGCATCTGAATCCATGTTGAAGGGCAGGTAGTCCAGGAAGGCGAGCAGTGTCTGCGCCCGTGCAAGCGCCGGGCTCTCCTCGTGTGTTGGAATGACGGTCGCCGTGCCTCCGGAGACCCGAAGCAGCGTGCCCGCAGAGAGGTCATGCCAAGGTTTGTCCAGCACCAGATAGCGCTCGAGTGTCTCGTCGCCATCATCGTCCAGGACGATGACCTTGGGGCCCTCGTGCAGGCAGCCTGCGGAGACCTCCACCGATGCGTCGATCACCCCCGCGTCAGGGTCGTACGCGTCGATTGGAGCAGAATAGGGGTGCTGGAACGCTCCGAATGTCTGCAGCGCCTGCTGAAGCGTCGCGAGGGAATCGGGATCCAGGGTCAATGGGTCGGGGGCAACGGGAAGCTGCAAAGCAAGCGAAAGGCAGAGGGCGGCGCTGGTCATCGGGCTGGGCTGATTTGAACCGAAATGGGTCCAGCACGATGAAGGGTGCGTTGATCGCATTCCATGCAAACAATCCGAAAACTGTGAATCTCGGGGGCGTCATCCACGCATGGCGTGGATCTACCGGCTTGGGTCAACGAACCGTCGCGGGAATCGGAGCGCACCCGCGCGCAAACGGACATTGCGGTCGGGCAGTACACGGAACACAAGGCTCAGCCACTTATCGGTAGGAAGGTCGTACCTCAGCCCGATCATTGACAGTTGGGTCAGCTCGGTAGGAGCGGCGGCGATGCGCTGGTTGAACAGGACGATGCCGGTGCGGAAGAAGATCGGTGCCCCAGAACAACAGCAGCAGGAGTTCCAGCAGCATCAATGCGATCAGGGCGGCGGCCATCGGTCTTCCATGAACGGGACCGTGGCATCATGCCATGGCGACAGCGCTGTCTCAGTAGATCCATGCCACGCGCGGATGATCCCGGGCACGAGCCGCAGTCTCGATGGGGCCGTCAACTGAACCGAGTAGTCTCTCCTATTGGCGTCAGTCCTCTTCCGCCAGATCGCTGAGATCCAGAATCCGCGGAGCAACACTGTGCGCAACGGCGCTTCGGATCATTCCGGGCTTGGGCCGAAGTGAGTAGGCTCGCATCGTGTGGATGGGATTGAACTCCAGCCACGGGCAGGATGAATGCCCCACGATAACCGGCATGTTGAAACTGATGTCCTTGGGATCATCCAGTGGGAGAGTCCATTTGCCGCCGTGATGCTGACACACGGTTTCCCCAAGATATCGTGCAAACACAATCCTCAGGGCAGCCTGTTCGTCCTTCGATAACGTTGCGGCCATCAACGTGTACAGGGTTTCGAGGCGATCAAGGCTCTCCAGGCTACCGTCAAGGTCGACGCCGCGCTGCTGCGCTTGCTCGATCAGCCATTCAATCTGATCGTCCATGATGATCAGAAACTGTTCGAAGGTTTCTTGCGCTTCTTCCGGATTGAATGTCATGACGCTGCCAAGGAGGGAGGGCGGTGAGTGTGCCCGGAGCCGATGACCCAGGCCATGCAACAAGTCCGAAAGGGTGGAAGGTGCAGGGGCGTGCAGGTGCATCCACGCATGGCGCGGATCTACCGGTTCATCAATGCGATGCCCGCGATGGAATAGCTGGCGATCAGGAGCCCTAGCAAGTACTCCGCCACGATGATCAGCCAGCAGGTCATCGGCTCGATCTCGCGCCACGCTTCAATGGTGCCGGACCGATGATGGCTTGGATGGACATGCCCGGCACTGATGGCGGCTGCCGCCATCCAGGCAGCCAGAAATGCCATCAGCATGAAGAGCAGGCTGCCGGACAGGAATGCGACAGGCCTGTGCCGGGGCAGCCGCAAGGTGGCGTAGGCAGGGCGCCAGGTGAAGGTGACGGAGACGGAGACGGAGACGGAGACGAGCACCATCGCAGCAATTCCCAGCCAGGTCATGAACGTGGTGCTCATGCCACGACAGTCCATGTCCAGCCGTAGGCGGCTTGGGCGGATCATGTCATGGGTTTGGAACGGGTGGCGGTGCAGGCCATCCACGCACGCCCCGGCGCTACTTCAGGGCATCTCCATCCAACCCCAGGTCCCAGGCCATGCCCAGCAGTTCGCCGGCGGTACCGGGCGAGGGCGAGCGCGCATCGGCGAGCTGCTGCAGCTCGCGGATCTCCTCATGCGCGACCTTTTCCAGCTGCTGCAGCTGTTCTCGCACGCTGGCGTTGCGCGGGCGTTCGATGTCGGTGAGGGAGGAGGGCGGGGCGCTGATCAGGGCCATGGGGCGCGTACAGGATGCATTCGGCGGTGGATCACAGGCAAAGGCCCCGGTCGAGCCGGGGCCTTGCAGACTGCCGGAGAGGGCAGCGGACACGCGTGTCAGAACAGTTCGACGGTACCGGCGCCCATGTTCTGCTGGGCGACCGGCTTGTGCGGCGGGCGCTCCCATTCGTTGCGAAGTTCGCGCAGACGGTTGCCGGTGCGCTGCAGCGCGCTGGCGATCTCTTCGTCGAAGACGCCGCCATTGCGGTGCAGCAGTTCCTGCAGGGCCACCGCTTCGCGGTTGATCGCGGTCAGGCGGTCGAGATGGGTATGCACGCCACCCAGCGCCTGCGTGGCGATATCTTCGAACTGCAGCGCGCGCACGGCCTCGGCGACGCTGCCGTCGATGGCACGCGCACACTCGGACACCTCGCGCATGCCTTCGCCCAGAGAAGCATTGATCTGCGCCACGTTGTCCAGCATGGCCGCTGCTTCCTGGCGTGCTTCGCGGGAGCGGTCCATGTCGCGCGAAGCCATGTGCGAGACCGTCTCGCGGACCTTGGCGATGGCGTCCTTGGAGCTGTGGGCCAGCTTTCGGATCTGTTCGTTGAAGGTGGTCGAGCGCTCGGACAGGTTGCGCACTTCGTCGGCGACCACCGCGAAGCCGCGGCCGGCCTCGCCGGCACGGGCCGCTTCGATGGCGGCATTCAGTGCCAGCAGGTTGGTCTGGTCGGCAATCGACTTGACGTCTTCCAGCAGCGCGAAGATGCCGTCCAGGTGCTGCGCCATCTGGTCGATGTGCTGCACGGTGGTAGAGCTCTGGCCGCTGACCTGTTCCAGCGCTTCCACCAGCTGTTCCATGCGATGACTGGCATGCTGGGCGAACCGCGCAACGTCGAGGCCCGCACTGCCTTCATCGCCGGCACGGTCGACGATGCGCGACAGCGCCTGGCTCTGCTGGCGTGACTTGCGGTTCATTGCATCGAAGCTGCCGCCCAGGCTCGATACCGCCTGGCGGATCAGGTCGCGGGCGCGTTCCACTTCACCACGCGAACCGTCGATTTCGTTGCCGACGAAGCTGCGCAGTTCGGTCAGCAGCTGGTCCTGCTCACGCAGGACGCGGGCCTGTTCCGGTGAGCGGTGCGCCTGGGCGCGCGCGGTCCACCACGCAAAGCCCAGCCAGCTCAGCGTCATCGTGGTCAGGATCGCCCAGCGCAGGGCGGCCGGCCATTCGAAACCGATGGCGAAGGGGAGCAGCAGGGTCAGGGCCAGCGGGGCGGCCAGACGGATGAAAATGCGTGAGTACATGGACGTTCTCGGGAGGTGCACGGAGGATGTATCGGCCGTGTGCCCTTTCTCTTTAACGTCGATGCGCTTTCTGAATGCGCCGGATTTCCGGCGCCGGACGCTCGCCGGGCATGGCCCGGCGGTACCCCTGCAGCGCTGCGCGACGGTCAGGCCATGCGGTAGCGCCGGGCCATGCCCGGCGGATGCAACGGTCAGGCCAGCAGGCGGTCCACGGCCTCGACCATCGCCTTGCGACCAAACAGGAAGTCCCAGTAGCTGCCGCCCACCTGCCGCCACAGCACCGCGGCGCGGACGGCGGCCAGCAGCAGGGCACGGATCTCGGAGACAACACCGGCCTGGCCCAGGTAATGCGGGTTGCCCTGCACCATCACCCGCGGCTTGAGATGGCTGATGGTGTCCGCATAGACGCCGCCGAGGCTGGCCAGCACATCCGGGTGACCGCTGTCGCCCAGTTCGGCGGCCTTGCGCTGCGCCTGCTCGATGCCCGCGGCAACCTTGTTGACGGTTGCGCCGTCCTGCACGAAGCGGCGCTCCAGCTGCAGCACCGACAATGCCAGCTTGGGCAGGATCGGATCCTGGCCCTGGTTGCGGAAGTAGTTGTGCAGCAGGCGCAGGCCCGACTTCAGCGCGTGGCGGTCGCCGAACACCTCCTGCGGAGAGGACGCGTCGACGCGGAACACGCTGTCCACCGCGGTACGTACAGCGGCGGCGTCGGAATGGCCGGTATCGGCGATGCGGCGCACCTGCTGCAGGGCCTGGGCAATGCCGGCCAGGGCCAGGACGCGGTCGTCGACAGTGAAACTCATGCAGCGATTACCTCAAAAGGAGAAGGGGTGGTGCGCAGGCGCTGTTCCAGCGGCGCATCGGTGGCGGCGATCACCGCACCGCCCAGGCAGATCTCGCCGTCATACAGCACCAGCGACTGGCCGGGCGTGACGGCCCGCTGCGGGCGGGCAAAGGTGACCAGCACGCTGCCATCGTCCAGAACATCGACCGTACACGGCTCGTCGGGCTGGCGGTAGCGGGTCTGGGCAGTGCATTCGAAACGCCGGGCCGGTGGTGCGCCGGCGATCCAGTGCGCGGTTTCCGAACGCAGGCGTTCGGAGAGCATCCACGGGCTGTCGCGGTCCTGATCGACATACAGCACGTTGCTGGCCACGTCCTTGCCGACCACGTACCACGGCGCGGCCGGGCGGCCACGCACGCCGCCGATGTTCAGGCCCTCGCGCTGGCCGAGCGTGAAATAGAACACGCCCGGATGCTCGGCAATCACGCTGCCGTCGGCCGGGTCGAGGATCTGTCCCGGCCGGGCCGGCAGGTAGCGGCCCAGGAACTCGCGGAAGTCGCGCTCGCCGATGAAGCAGATGCCGGTGGAGTCCTTCTTGGCATGGGTCGGCAGGCTGACGTCACGGGCGATCCGGCGCAGGTCGCTCTTTTCCAGGTCGCCGATCGGGAACAGGGTGGCGGCCAGCTGCTCCTGCCCCAGCTGGTGCAGGAAATAGCTCTGGTCCTTGGAGCGGTCGGCGCCGCGCAGCAGCAGCCACTGGTGGCCGCGCTGGGTCACCCGCGCGTAATGGCCGGTGGCGATGCGCTCGGCGCCCAGTTCACGCGCCGCGTCCAGGAAGTGCTTGAACTTCACCTCGCGGTTGCACAGCACGTCCGGATTGGGGGTGCGGCCGGCGGCGTACTCGGCCAGGAAATGCTCGAACACGCCTTGCCAGTACTCGCTGGAGAAGTCGCGGAAATGGAAGGGAATGCCCAGCAGGCCGCAGACCGCCACCGCATCGCGGCGATCATCCTCGGCGCGGCAGTCGCCGCTGCCGTCGTCGGCCCAGTTCTGCATGAACAGGCCGGCCACGGCCTCGCCCTGCTGCACCAGCCGCCAGGCGGCGACCGACGAATCGACGCCACCGGAAACGCCCACCATCACGCGCGGGGTGCTCATGCGACCTCCCGGACCAGCGAAAGCGGGTGGCGCTGGCCACCCAGATAGTCCGCCACGACCTGCCATACCAGCGGGCTGCGCTGGCGCTGCCCGGCGGCCTGCAGCTCGGCCGGGGTCATCCACAGCGCGCGGTCGATGCCGGTGTCGAGCGGCTGCGCCGGATCATGCGAGACCGGGCGCGCCGCGTAGCAGAAGCGAAGGAACGTCGTACCGTCGCCCGCCGTCCATTGGTAACAGCCGATGAAGTCGGTCAGCTGAACCGTCCAGCCGGTCTCCTCGCGGGTCTCGCGCAGCGCCGCCTCGGCCAGGCTCTCGCCGGGTTCGAGGTGCCCGGCAGGCTGGTTGAGCACGGCGCGGCCATCGATGGTCTCCTCGACCAGCAGCACGCGGCCACCGTCGACCACGACGGTGGCGACGGTGGCGTGCGGTGCCCAGCGCGGGTCCGGCGTGGCATTCACCTCAGAGATCGTCCTTCTTGGTCAGTTCCAGTTCCATCGCGTCGGCGGTGCGGATCGCGGCATCGATGGCGTCGCTGAGCTGGTCGGCGGTGGCATCGGCGTCGATCTTCACCACGAACATCGCGGTCGCCTCCTGTTTCACCCAGCCGCCCATCTTGGCGTCCTGCGAGTCCTCCAGCAGGCGGTTGGCGACCGCGACCGGGAACTGCTTGGTCTTGGACGTGTAGCCTGGCGACCAGATCTCACGGATGTTGTGGCTGCCGAAGTCTTCCACCGCCGAGCGCACGTACACCATCTGGGTGCGGTCGCCCTCGACGTCGAACACCAGGCGGTAGTCGCCATCCTCGTCGACCTCGTAGTTGTAGCCCAGCTTGTCCAGCTGGCGACCGACGGCAGCGTCGGCATCGGCTGCGCTCGCCGGACCGGCACAGGCCAGGGCGATCAACAGGGCAGGCAGAAGGGTCCTTTTCATGAAAATCCTGTGAAACCGGGGTGGGAAGGGCAATTGTGACGGCGGCCGTCCGTGCCGTCCATTCCGGGAGGGCCGACGCGGGCGCGCGGCAACCTCTATAATGACCGGATGCCCCGCGAGTCTTCCCCCGATTCCCACCACGAGCACGGCATCGCCGTGGAGCCCGCGCGCCCGGAAGTGGCGCCGCCGCCGTTCTACCAGGTCATGCTGCTCAACGACGACTACACCCCGATGGATTTCGTGGTGGACGTGCTGCAGCAGTTCTTCAACATGGACCTGGACAAGGCGACGCAGGTGATGCTGCATGTCCATACCCGCGGTCGCGGCGTCTGTGGCGTGTTCACCCGCGAAGTGGCCGAGACCAAGGTCGGCCAGGTCAACGAGTATTCACGGATGAACCAGCATCCGCTGCTGTGCACGATGGAAAAGGCCTGACCGGCCTCTTGTAGAGCCGAGCCCATGCTCGGCTACAGCGGGATCACCCCTCCGCCAGCGCCTCCAGTGCCATCGCCGCGACTGTCTCGTCGATATCGGCCGGGTCGCCATCATTGCGGAACCATACGGCCGACAGCCCGGCGCTGGCAGCGATCCAGCGCAGCAGGCGCGTGCGATCCAGCTCCGCCAGGGCGCTGACCTCGGTCACCCGGGCCGCAAAGCGCTCCGGCCGGGTCGCGACGTGGATGCCGGGACCGCACAGGTCGGGATTGCTGAACAGCGTGGTGTAGTCGAACGCGCGATCACCGATCAGCCGTTTCGGGTCGATCGCCAGCCAGCCGCGCGTGCCGAAGTCGAGCACGTTGTCGTGGTGCAGGTCACCGTGCAGCGGCCGGACCTCCTGTTCGTCCTCCAGCAGCGCGACCGCCAGCGATCTGCACTGTTCCAGCAGTGGCGGCAGCGAGCCCCTTGGCTGCAGCAGGTCGGCGAACCATGTAGGCAGGCAGACCAGCTCCGCTGGCGGTGCGCTCCGTGGCCGGTGCAGCCGCTGCAGGACCTGGCACAGGATCGTGGTACAGGTGCTGTCATCGCCGCCGATCGAGCGCTCCCGCAGCGATTGGCCGCCGGCGCGCTCGATCAGGATGGCCGGCCCCTCGTGCGCCAGCAGGCGCGCGGCACCGTCGCCGTCCCACCAGCGCAGCAGGCGATGGCTGTTCTGTTCTTCGGTTTCACTGCTGATCTTCAGCATTGCCGGCTGGTCGTCGGCGGTCAGTACCGGCCAGAGCCGGGCGTGCGGGGTACGGATGGCGGGACCATCACGTCGCAATCGCCAGCGGCTCAGGTAGGGTTCGCTCATGGGTGGGCTGTCCGGGAGTGAATGAAGATCAAGCAATCCGCACTGCTAACGCCATCTGAACGCAGCAATCCGCTAGGGTGATGGAAATCGCGTAGTCAGGCCGCATATTGTCCCCATCTGCCGCCGGAGTAATCCATGTTCAGCAAAGACCTCGAACACACCATCGGCCAGTGCTACAAGCGCGCCCGTGAGGCCCGGCATGAGTTCATGACGGTCGAACACCTGCTGCTGGCACTGCTCGACAACCCGTCCGCCCAGGCCGTACTGAAGGCCTGTGGTGCCGATGCCGACCGCCTGCGCCAGGAGCTGGAGCAGGCCATCGAGGCCTCCGTGTCCCGCCTGGCGGAAGACGATGGCCGCGACACCCAGCCGACGCTGGGCTTCCAGCGCGTGCTGCAGCGGGCCGTGTACCACGTGCAGTCCTCGGGCAAGAAGGAGGTCACCGGCGCCAATGTGCTGGTCGCCATCTTCGGCGAGAAGGACTCCCATGCCGTCTACTACCTCAACCAGCAGGACGTGACCCGCCTGGACGTGGTCAATTACCTGTCCCATGGCATCGCCAAGCTGGGCGAGGAGGGCGAACAGCCCTCTTCCGAAGGCGAGAGCCGGGCCGAGGGCGGGGAGGGCGAGCCGAAGGGGGATGCCCTGACCGAGTTCGCCAGCAACCTCAACGAGCAGGCCCGGGCCGGACGCATCGACCCGCTGGTCGGGCGTGCCGACGAGATCGAGCGGACCATCCAGGTCCTGTGCCGCCGTCGCAAGAACAACCCGCTCTACGTGGGCGAGGCCGGCGTCGGCAAGACCGCGATCGCCGAAGGCCTGGCCCGGCGCATCGTCGAGGGCTCGGTGCCGGAGGTGCTGGCCGATGCCGTCATCTATTCGCTCGACCTGGGCGCACTGGTGGCTGGCACCAAGTACCGTGGCGACTTCGAGAAGCGCCTGAAGAGCGTGCTGACGGCCCTGAAGAAGGTGCCCAACGCCGTACTGTTCATCGACGAGATCCACACCATCATCGGTGCCGGTTCGGCGTCGGGCGGCACCATGGATGCGTCCAACCTGATCAAGCCGGCGTTGGCGTCGGGCGAGTTGCGCTGCATCGGCTCGACCACGTTCCAGGAGTACCGCGGCATCTTCGAGAAGGATCGCGCCCTGGCGCGCCGCTTCCAGAAGATCGACATCGTCGAGCCGACCGTGGGTGAGACCTACGAGATCCTGCAGGGCCTGAAGGGCAAGTACGAAGCCCACCACGGCGTGACGTACTCCGACGAGGCGCTGCAGGCCGCGGTGGACCTGTCGGTCAAGCATATCGGTGACCGCCTGCTGCCGGACAAGGCCATCGACGTGATCGACGAGGCAGGTGCGCGCCAGCGGCTGTTGCCGGAGGACCAGCGCAAGGAACTGATCGACGTGGAGGAAGTGGAGGCCATCATTGCCAAGATGGCGCGCATCCCGACCAAGCAGGTCAGCGCCACCGACAAGGATGTGCTGCAGCACCTGGAGCGCAACCTGAAGATGGTGATCTTCGGCCAGGACCCGGCCATCGAGACCCTGTCGTCGGCGATCAAGCTGGCGCGCTCGGGCCTGGGCAATCCGGAGAAGCCGATCGGCAACTTCCTGTTTGCCGGCCCGACCGGTGTCGGCAAGACCGAGGTGACCAAGCAGCTGGCCCTGCAGCTGGGCATCGAGCTGGTCCGCTTCGATATGTCCGAGTACATGGAGCCGCATTCGATCAGCCGCCTGATCGGTGCGCCCCCGGGATACGTCGGCTTCGACCAGGGCGGCCTGCTGACCGAGAAGATCGTCAAGACGCCGCATTGCGTGCTGCTGCTGGACGAAATCGAGAAGGCGCACCCGGACATCTTCAACATCCTGCTGCAGGTCATGGACCGGGGCGTGCTGACCGACACCAACGGACGTGAAGCGAACTTCAAGAACGTGGTGCTGGTGATGACCACCAATGCCGGCGCGGCCCAGGCCTCGCGGCGTTCGATTGGCTTCACCAAGCAGGACCACGCCACCGACGCGATGGAGACCATCCGCCGCAGCTTCACCCCGGAATTCCGCAACCGCCTCGATGCGGTGGTGCAGTTCCAGGCGCTGGGCTTCGAGCACATCCTGCGTGTGGTGGACAAGTTCCTGATCGAGCTGGAGATGCTGCTGCAGGAGAAGCACGTCAGCCTGTCGGCCACGCCGACCGCGCGCGACTGGCTGGCCCACCATGGCTTCGACCCGCTGATGGGTGCCCGTCCGATGGCGCGCGTGATCCAGGACAAGATCAAGCGTCCGCTGGCCGACGAGCTGTTGTTCGGCAAGCTGGTCAACGGCGGCAAGGTCAGCATCGATGTCCGCGACGACGAACTGGTGGTCGAGACCCAGGCCGAGCCGGAGCGGCTGCTGCCGGCCACGGTGGAGTGAGCTGACGCCACGGGCTGTGGCGTGAAGGACTGGAAAGGGCAAGGGCGGCTTCGGCCGCCCTTGTGCTGTCAGGTGTCAGCGGCTGCGACGGCGCGCTTCACGCGTGAACCGCTCGGCATCGATCGGCTCGATGCGCGCCACCTCGCAGGAGCCGCGACCGGTGTCCAGCTTGCTTCGGCCCTCGCTGCACAGCGTGTCAGCCTCCTTGCCGTCGGTCGTGAAGCCGAGGCGGGTGGCCAGCACGGCGGAAGGGCAGCTGTTGCGGAAGTGCACGACATAGTGCGCTTCGCCGGAGCGGAGCAGGATATTCCTGTCGGCGCCGGCGCGAACGATCTGCTGTTCGCCGGACAGCGGCACGCACTGCGCCGCCGGGGTGTCGGCCGCATGGGCGGGCGAGGCCAGCAGGGCGATGGCAGACAAGGACAAGGGGACGAGCAGGGAAGTCAGCTTCATGGCGGGGCAGGGGTGGCGATCCGGAGTGGATCGGATCCCAGAATGCTGCCGCGGTCGCAACTGCGAATCTGCCGCAAGCAGGGCTGACTGACGCCATGGTGAGATCGGTCACGATGACCTCCGGCAGGGCCGGAGAGCGGGCATGACAAAAGGCCAGCAACCCAGGCTGGCCTTGTCGAAGTGGCGCGACGCGCCGACCGCTTACTTCATGCGGTAGGTGATGCGACCCTTGGTCAGGTCGTACGGGGTCATTTCAACCTTGACCCGGTCACCGGTGAGGATGCGGATGTAGTTCTTGCGCATGCGGCCGGAGATGTGGGCGATGATCTCGTGCCCATTTTCCAGACGAACGCGGAAAGTGGTGTTCGGCAGCGTCTCGCTGACGGTGCCCTCGAACTCGATGGAATCGTCTTTCGACATGTAGTCCTGTGCGGTTCAGAAAACGGCCACGCTGGGCCTAAGGCGCAGTATTTTACGCGGGACGCGGCCGGCTTGCAAAGTTTATGTTAACCCCCCGCCAGGACGCGGGCCGGCAAGCGGCCCATGTGCCGAGTCCACGGGCCTTCACGCCCCGGGCAGCGCACGGCCTGCCGCACGTGGTCCAGAAACGCGGCGCGTGGCAGGTGCACAGCACCCATCCGCAGCAGATGCGGATTCTCCACCTGTGCATCGATCAGTTCCCAGCCCCAGCCATGCAGGGTGGCCGCCAGCGCGGCCAGCGCGATCTTGGAGCCGCCGCTGGCGCCGCTGAACATGCTTTCGCCGAAGAACATCGTGCCGATGGCCACGCCATAAATGCCACCGACCAGGGTCTGCCGGTCCCAGACCTCGACGGAATGGGCGAACCCGAGGTCGTGCAGCCGGCTGTAGGCCTCGACCATTGCCGGGCTGATCCAGGTGCCGTCCTGTCCGGGGCGCGGCGCGGCAGCACAGGCGCGCATCACCTGGCTGAAGGCGGTGTCGGCAGTCACCTCCCAGTGGCTGCCGCGCAGCTGGCGGCGGAAGCGGCTGGACAGGTGTACGCCGGAGGTGCGGAACACCATGCGTGGGTCCGGTGACCACCACAGGATCGGCTCGCCGTCGCTGAACCACGGGAAGATGCCGCCGGCATAGGCATTCAACAGGCGTGCAGGATGCAGGTCGCCGCCTACGGCCAGCAGGCCGTCGGGACTGCGCAGCGCGGTTTCAGCGGGCGGGAAGGGGGCGTCCGGCGCATCGTCCAGGCGCCAGGGCAATTGACGGGTCATGCCGGGAGTGTAGCGATGCCGGCGCATCCATTCTGCGGCGGCGCTAGTCCTGCGTGCGGAACGGGCTGTGTTGCTGCAACGTCTGCTCATAGCGCCGCACGTCCCTGCGCTCCTGCCGGCACCAGTCCTGCAGAGCTTCTGCGAAATCCGCATCGGCCACCCAGTGCCGGCTGCGCACCCGCGTCGGCAGGAAGCCGCGCGCCAGCTTGTGTTCGCCCTGTGCGCCGGGCTCGAAGCGGGTCAGGCCTTCGCGCAGGCAGTACTCGATGCCCTGGTAGTAGCAGGCCTCGAAGTGCAGGCCAGGCAGGGTAGCGCCACCCCAGTAGCGGCCATACAGCGTGTCGCCCCCACGCAGGCACAGGGCGCCGGCAATCGGTTCGCCGTCCTGTTCGGCCAGGAACATCACCAGGCCGCGCCCGAGGCTGCTGGCCAGGTGGCGCAGGAAGGGCTCGGTGAGCGCCGGTGCATTGCCGTACTCGACGAAGGTCTGCAGGTAGAAACGGTACATCGCCTGCAGGTCGGCACGGCTGGCCTCATCGCCGTGCACGACGCGGAAGCCGATGCCCTGGCGGGTGACCCTGGCGCGCTCCTGGCGGATGTTCTTGCGATGCTTGTGGTCCATGGCGCCAAGGAACTGATCGAACGTCGTCCAGTCGCCCGGGTTCTGCCACTGGAACTGGATATCCTCGCGCAACAGCCAGTCATCGCCGAACAGCGCTTCATCCGCTGCGGTGTGGAAGTTGATATGCGCCGAGGACACGCCCAGCGTGAGCAGCGCCCCGCGCAGGGCCGACAGCACGCCCGCGCGGGCTGGATCGTCCCGGGCCAGCAGCCGCGGTCCGGTCACCGGCGAGTACGGCACGGCGCCGAGCCATTTCGGGTAGTAGTCGCGGCCACGCCGGGCATAGGCATTGGCCCAGGCGTGGTCGAACACGAACTCGCCGTGGGAGTTGGTCTTCAGGTAGCCGGGAATCGCCGCGACCAGGACGTCGCCCTCCCACAGGGTGAAATGCCATGCCTGCCAGCCCCAATCCCCGCGCAGGCAACCGTGGGCTTCGAGTCCGGCCAGGAAGGCGTAGCTGACGAAGGGATTGCGGCCATCATGCAGCGCGTCCCAGTCGGTGGCGGCAACGGACTGCAGCGAGTCGAGGAAACGGGGGGAGGGCATGGGCCAAGGATAGGTCAGAAGAAAACAGAAAGGCCGGCGCTTCCGCGCCGGCCCCCAGGATCAGTCATGGCGTGG